>NZ_JVOR01000067.1:0-10749 GCF_001054715.1 Acinetobacter sp. 243_ASPC
CAGTAAAAATCCACACAAGTTGTTCTTCTATTCTCTTAATGATCGATTTGCTCTTCGTCAGAGACAAATTCAACGCAAAACACTTTCTTTCAACTTAACCCTGTAAGCTAAGTTGCTTTCGTGTATCGCGTCGGGATGCTGCGTATTCTAAGCAAAAAACCAACCAACGCAAGTATTATTTTAAAAAAAACAAACAATGGTTTATTTTTTAAGCAAAATTATATGATTTAGCTCGATATCGATCATATAATAGTCAATTATACCCGATTCATTGAATTAATTTAGATCAGATTTACTTTTTATTGCCTCATAATATGTAGAACGTATTCTCCGAATTGAAAAATAAATGAACACACGGCTTAGTGAGCATTTTAAGCCGTGTGATTTTGAATAGTTATGATCTCTTTAGAAGCTGAGTTTTTTAAAAAGCTAAAATGCTGCAAGACCAGTCTGAGCGCGCCCCAAAATAAGAGCATGTACATCATGTGTACCTTCATAGGTATTGACTACTTCAAGATTCACCAGATGACGTGCAACCCCAAATTCATCACTGATTCCGTTGCCTCCCATCATATCGCGAGCTAAACGTGCAATATCGAGCGCCTTGCCACAGTTGTTGCGCTTGATGAGTGAAGTCCCTTCAACTGCCGCCAATCCTTCATCTTTCATTCGGCCAAATCGAAGTGCGGCCTGTAAACCTATTGCAATTTCGGTTTGCATATCGGCCAATTTTTTTTGTATAAGCTGGGTGGCAGCCAGCGGTCGACCAAACTGTTTACGATCCAATGTGTATTGACGTGCAGTGTGCCAGCAGAATTCTGCCGCGCCCATCGCACCCCAAGCAATGCCGTAACGGGCACTGTTTAAGCAGGTAAATGGACCTTTTAAACCTCTAATATCTGGAAAAGCATTTTCTTCAGGTACAAAAACATTATCCATCACAATTTCACCGGTGATAGAGGCACGTAGTCCAACCTTGCCATGTATGGCTGGTGCCGATAAACCTTGCCACCCTTTTTCTAAAATAAATCCACGAATTTCGCCAATATTGCCTTCACTCGATACTTCTTTGGCCCAAACCACAAATACATCGGCGATTGGGCTGTTCGTGATCCACATTTTTGCACCCGAAAGACGATAGCCTCCATCAACTTTTTTTGCACGTGTGATCATACTTCCAGGGTCTGAACCGTAATCCGGCTCTGTTAAACCGAAGCATCCAATATATTCACCTGTAGCGAGCTTCGGTAAATACTTTTGTTTTTGTGCTTCAGATCCAAATTCGGAAATTGGCACCATCACCAATGAACTTTGTACACTTGCCATAGATCGATAACCCGAATCTACACGTTCGATTTCTCTTGCAATTAATCCATAGCTGACATAATTCAGACCGGCACCACCATACTGCTCATCAATGGTTGGGCCCAAAAGACCTAACTCACCCATTTCACGAAAAATAGCTGGATCAGTTTTTTCGTGACGAAACTGTTCTAACACTCGAGGCATGAGTTTATCTTGACAATAGGCATGTGCAGCATCGCGAATCATGCGCTCTTCATTCGTGAGCTGTTGCTCAATTAAGAAAGGATCATCCCAATTGAAGTGGACGCGTGCTGTTTTTTTTGTATGATCGACCATATGATTCATTGCTTTCCTAGCCTAATGATTGAACTGTTATTTCTTCATCTTAGGCTGTGTTAACGAGTACCACAAACGATAATTTCGCATGTAGTCATGCATTTTTCTCATATCTTATTTTTTGCTTTTCAATTTTCTGGTTTAGAATAAAAGTGCTTTTCGAGTTTCAGGTGGATTTATTTAAGAAGCCATTTTTTAATATTTAAAAGAATGATCTAGGATACATAATATGCGACGAATGATTCCTTCTTTACAGGCATTATTATGTTTTGAATCGGCCGCGAAACATCGTAGTTATACAGCAGCAGCCCAAGAATTATCGATTACCCAAAGTGCTGTTTCTCGGCAAATTCAGCAACTTGAAGACTTTCTTGCTGTGGCGCTTTTTGTACGAGCGCGTCATGGAGTTGAGCTGACACAAGCGGGTGAGAGTTATTTAAAAACGATCAAATCACATTTACTCGGTATCGAACATGCCACACTGGATTTAATGGCGCACAAGGGGTTAGGTGGAACACTAAAACTGGGCGTTGTTCCAACCTTCGCAACACGATGGTTACTGCCGCGACTTTATCGATTTAATCGTTTGTATCCTGAGATTACGATTCATTTAGAAACCAGTACCAAACCTTTTTTGTTTAGTGAGCATATTTTTGATGCTGCAATTTATGCCGGCACTCCTGCACAAATTGAAAACTGGCCCGATGCCAAAATCCAGTTTCTTATGGAAGAAGCGTTAGTCCCCGTCTGCTCTAAAACACTGATTGAAAAATATTTTCCAGAGTGTGTGTCAGGCGAGAATGAAAGTCTGGATTTGACTGCAGAACAAATTAGTCAGCTCCCTTTACTTCAGCAGACCACTCGCCCCTACATCTGGAATGAATGGTTTGCTCAAGCAGATTATGCCTATCCTTATGCAATGGACGGGCAACGCCATGAACTTTTCTCAATGCTGGCTGTCGCTGCGATGCATCATTTAGGCGTTGCATTAATACCGCCTTTGCTACTTGAAAAAGAGCTTGAACAGGGTGACTTGATACGAGTGTCTCATGTGGAGCTTGTTGGTACTCGTTCATATTACTTTGTTTCGTCTGAGCAACATAAAAACGCATTGATTGTAAAATTTACTCAATGGCTCGAACATGAAGTCAGAGAATTTGAATCTCAGTTTCTCTAAATTCTTCGTTTTAAAGTTGATCGCTAAATCCTACGTAGCGTGAAAGCGATTGCACACCTAAATCGGCTTTGACAATCACTTGAACAGGATATGTAGTTGAAGTAATTGCATGAAAAATATTCATATCTGGATCTTCATGTAATTCATCTACAGGTTGTTGCATCTGCGCTTCAAAGCGATCGGAAACAAACTCGAATCCTAAATCCATCGCGACAAAGAGAGTATGTTCGCAGGGCTGAACATATTGTTCTTGCGACCAGTCAATAACTGGGTGTTTGCATATCGGGCAATCGATATTCAATGATGCATCTGGTTGAAGAATTAATTGATAAGTCATATTTCATTCTCTAAAAGGTCCACATAGTGTAAAAGAAATATTTGTTTGCATCTAATCGTTTTAAATCGACTGATGTCGGATTGATCTTGCCAGTGTAGCGTGCTTAAGTGAGTACTAAGCGCAGTGCTGTTACTAATGTCATGTCATTCAATACTGGAGCATTCATGTCAACTTTGGAAAAAGCAATCGGACTTGCAGCAAAAAAACACGCGGGACAAGTAGACAAAGCTGGACAACCTTATATCTTACATCCATTACGACTTATGCTTCATCTGGATACTTTAGAACAAAAAATTGTTGCAGTGATGCACGACTTACTTGAAGACACCGACACCACAATTGTCGATCTAATTTCATTGGGTTTTAGCCAAGATATTATTGATGCAGTCATTGCGCTCACCAAAAAACCCGGCGAGAGCCGATTTACAGCCGCAAAGCGAATTGTAAATAACCCATTAGCCAAAGCAGTCAAACTGGCCGATCTAAAAGACAATATGGATTTAAAACGAATTACCCACCCTACAGCCCGTGATTTTGCGCGTTTAGAAGAGTATAAAAAAGTGCAAGCCTATTTACTTGATCCAAATTCGTCTATTTTGGCCTAAATTGCATGATTTACTGAGTAATCACATATCCTCAGAAAAATATTGGGTATACTCTGAAAAAATTTGAAACCCCCTATTTTTAGAAATATGGACATGCATCATGCTCACAGATTTAGACGATTTTTATTGCTTTGCTCTTGTGGTTGAACACGGTGGTTTCAGTGCTGCCGAGCGTGCCACAGATATTCCAAAGTCAAAATTAAGTCGCCGCGTATACAATCTTGAGGAGAATTTAGGCGTCCGCTTAATTCAGCGTAGCTCTCGACACTTTGCAGTGACCGATATCGGGATGAATATTTATCGGCATGCACAAGTGATGATGAATGCTGCACAAGCCGCACATGATCTGGTAGATCACTTGAGTATCCAGCCTCGTGGCGTGATTAAAGTGAGTGTTCCTGTCGATATTGCACAAAATCAGATGTCGAAACTGCTGCCGAATTTTTTAAAACAGTATCCTGAAATTCGAGTTCAACTGATCATTAGTAATCGACGTGTTGATATTGTCAATGAAGGCATAGATATTGCGCTTCGCGTTCGCTCAAATCTTGATGATGATCCGAGTCTGGTGTTACGTCAATTCTCCATCATCGAGCAACATCTTTTTGCCAGTCAGGCGTACTTAAACGAATACGGCTCTGTTAAAGCGCCCGAAGATTTGCATCATCATCGGATTTTGAGTTTATCGGATGAGCATTTAGATCAGCAGTTTAGCTTGTACAGCCAAAGCAATGAACTACAGAAAATCAAAGTCAATCCGGTGGTGATGGCATCTAACCTTTCAGTACTTGCCAATATTACCGCACAAAACTGCGGTATCGCGCTACTTCCCGATACCATTGCCAGCGACTATGTTAAATCGGGTGAATTGGTTCGCGTCTTGCCTGAATGGAAAGCACCGCATGGTGTCTTTCATGCGGTATATCCTTCACGTCGTGGATTACTGCCCGCTGTTCGTGTGTTTATCGATTACTTGGTTGAGCATTTAACCGAGCGCTGATATTTGCTTAAGCAAAAATGACTTACTTCTGACTTAGAAAAAAATCTGCCATGAGCTTGGTGGCCCAAGACTGTGTGCGCCATCCCTCATAAAACGCACAATGACTTCCCTTCTTGGTGGTCACGACGGCAATGTTCTGCATAGCCTGAATTTCAGGCAGATAAGGTGCAAAGTTGTCGATATGACACACTGGATCATCTTGTGAGTTAAGTACCATCAGTGGCACTTTGATTTGCTTAAAAACGTGCATGGGATTGGTGGCCAACGTATAGTCTTGATAGTTTGAAAAACCAGCAAGCTGATAGTAGCGAAGATGAAACTCGGTTAAATTTTTAGATGTCAGGAGTTCTTTTAAATTATCGATATGTGACCAACCTTGCAGGTGTTTCTTAACAAAGCGATTGATTATTTTTTTTGCCATATACCGACTATAAACCGGATGAACTTTATCAAAACCCGTTTCAATGTTGTAACCCGGACAAAATGCAAATGCGGCTTTAAAACATGACTGATCTGCAACTTCACCCAAGTAACGCACCAGTAGACCCGATCCAGCCGATGATCCAACAGCATACAAATCTGATTGGGGGAGCTTAAGACGAATAAAATCAAGTTGTTCTTTTAAGTCTGCAGTTGAGCCAAACAAGTTAAATTGCGGTATAGAAAAGTTTAAATCGGCATGTCCACGGCGCACACAAAGTGCAATCCGCCAGCCAGTAAAGCGGTGTAAGTCACGAACCAACTCGCGCATACTAGACGGAGAACCGGTAATGGTATGCAAAATGACAATCGTCGGCGTGTCTGCGGGTAAGTGCGAACCGACCCATGTAATTGCAGTTTCCCCGCCGTCTTGCATCTTTAAATAATCGATATGATCATATTGCTGGCGGATAAAGCGTTTTTTAACCAAATCAAAATAAAGAAGCTGAAGATGCTCGTTAAAGAGCCAAGGTGTCGGGCGATACTTAGCATTTAATTGGGTGAGCTTTTGCATATGCTGATGAAGACCGCTCTCAGGATGCAGATAGATTTGGGGATAATCTGCTCCTGTCAAACGATCAAGCGTATCTGTTAGTTTTTTTAGCACATTTATCTTTTTCATGAAATGTATCAACTTTATAGGAATTTAGAACAACATTCGAAAAATTAGCGAACCGATATTTTAAAAGGCCTAGACCAATCGATAGCCTAAACCTTAAGGATGAACAAAAACTTAAATCATAGCCGCAAGCTCTGCACCATGACGGATAGCACGTTTAGCATCTAACTCACCCGCCTCTTTGGCGCCACCAATCAAATGTACATTTTTGCCAAGCTGCTTGAGTGGTTCATACATCGCCGTAAACGATTCTTGTCCCGCACAGATAATGACATGATCGACATCAAGTACTGTGGTCTTTTCACCGATCTGAATATGTAAACCCTGATCATCAATTTTTTCATACTGTGCACCGGCAATCATTTTCACATTACGATTTTTTAAACCTGTACGATGAATCCAACCCGTGGTTTTGCCCAGTGTTGCTCCGACCGAACTGGCTTTACGTTGTAGCAAATATATTTCACGTGCACTGTGCTCAACCGCCGCAGTTTTTAAGCCACCGACTTGGCTATAGGAGGTATCGATTCCCCATTCGTCATAAAACTTCTTAGGGTGAATACTGCCGCTTTCGCCTTCATGGGTAAGAAACTCTGCGGTATCAAAGCCAATACCACCCGCACCGATAATCGCAACTTTATGACCGACTGGCTGACGGGCTTTAAGTACATCGAGGTAACTCAACACTTTCGGATGCTGGATACCTTCGAGATTGAGATGACGTGGTGTAACACCAGTTGCAATAACAATCTCATCGAAGTCTGACTTGGCTAATTCGTCATAATCGATTTTGTAGTTTAAAACCAGCTCAATGTTCGGCTGCAGTTCAATCTGGCGATTAAAGTAACGCAGAGTTTCGTAAAATTCTTCTTTACCCGGAATGGTTTTGGCAATATTAAATTGGCCGCCAATTTGCTCAGCGGCTTCATATAATTTGATTTTATGACCACGACTGGCAGCATAGATGGCAAAACTTAAACCTGCCGGGCCTGCGCCAACGACAGCGATTTTTTTCGGTGTAGCCGCTGCTTTAAAATTGAGTTCGGTTTCATGGCATGCGCGTGGATTGACCAAACACGAGGCCACTTTACCATTAAAGATATGATCCAGACAGGCTTGATTGCAACCAATACAGGTATTGATTTCATCACTACGTCCCTCGCGGGCTTTTAAAGCAAATTCTGGATCGGCCAGCATCGGGCGTGCCATTGAGACGATATCGGCATGTCCACTTGCAAGTACGTACTCTGCCATTTCAGGAGTATTAATACGGTTTGATGTAATCAGTGGCACTTTCACGTGAGGTCGAATTTTTTCGGTCACCCATGTAAATGCGGCCCGCGGCACTTTAGTGGCAATGGTGGGGATACGTGCCTCATGCCAGCCAATTCCGGTATTGATAATTGTTGCACCGGCTTTTTCAATTTCTTTGGCTAAATGAATGACTTCATCTAAGGTTGAGCCGCCCTCGACCAGATCAAGCATCGACAGTCGGTAAATAATAATAAAATTTTCACCAACCTCTTCACGAGTACGCTTTACAATTTCAATTGGAAAGCGAATGCGGTTTTCGTACTGACCGCCCCATTCATCATCTCGATGGTTGGTTCGAGCAGCAATAAACTCATTGATGAGATAACCTTCTGATCCCATAATTTCTACGCCATCATAACCCGCATATTGTGCGAGCTTTGCACAATTGACAAAGTCGGATATTGTCTGCCAGACCTCAGCCGAACTAAGTTGTTGCGGCTTGATCGGGTTAATGGGTGCCTGAATGGCGGACGGCGCGACAATTTCTTGCTGATAAGAATAACGACCGGTATGTAAAATCTGCATGGCAATTTTACCGCCAGCGTCATGCACAGCTTGCGTGATAACTTTATGTTTTTCCGCTTCTTCGAGCGTATCTAGTTTTGAAGCATGTGCAAAAGTTCGGCCTGCATCATTTGGCGAGATACCACCCGTCACAATAAGCCCCACTTCACCTTGAGCACGCTCTGCATAAAATGCAGCCATACGCGCATATCCACCAGGTGCTTCTTCAAGTCCAATATGCATCGATCCCATTAAGATACGATTTTTTAATGTAGTAAATCCTAAATCTAATGGTGCCAATAAATGCGGATAGTGCGTTGACATATAATCTCCCTGGCTGGCATAAGCGCGCTTTATGCAATATGTTGCATAAACTTATAAACAAAATTTGCTTTCTATGCAACTTATTGCATAATCTGAAGCGTCACATCGAGTTTTAGGATGGCTATGTCGCTTTCGCATGTTTTACTGACCAGCTTATTGGAGAAACCCAGTTCCGGATTTGAACTCGCCCGACGTTTTGATCGCTCGATGGGATTTTTCTGGAATGCCAGTCATCAACAGATTTATCGTGAACTCAGTGCGATGCTGGCTAAAGGCTGGATTTCAACCATTGATGAAGCCTCAAGTCACACGCGTAAAAAAACCTATCAGGTGGAACAGCTCGGTCGAATAGAACTTTCAAGCTGGTTGCTCCAGCAAAGTGAACCGTCTCAACTTCGTGATGATTTGATGGTTCGTTTACGTGCAGAAGCTCAACTTGGTGGCAATCAAATCTTGCCTGAACTCGAGCGACACTTGGCAATTCATCAAGAAAAACTGAAGCTCTACCAAACCATCTACGATAAAGATTTTAAACACAACACATCAGAAAACCGGGTATTGTTTATTCATCGAAAAATTTTAGAATTGGGCATTACCATGGAGCAAGAATGGATCAAATGGCTCGATGAAGTCATTCCTGAATTAAATGCACTAATTAACCAATAGGACCAGCCATGCCTTTTTATACTATGCCGGATCAAGAGCAATTATTTGTCAGACGTTTTGGATCAGGCGAGCCAGTGTTGGTACTTTCTGGTTTAGGTATGTTGAGCTGGCAATGGCTTCCCTTTTTACTTTCATATACCAAAGGCTTTGAGTTTATTATTCCTGAATGGCGTGGTTTTGGTCGATCACAACATTGTGCGATACCGCAAGAGCTAGATTCTATTTCTAGCCACTGGCGTGATGTTGAACACTTGATTGACGAGCTCAAACTGACCCAGTTTACCCTTATCGGATACTCGATGGGTGCAACCACTGCAATGCATGGTATGCAATACGGCCATTTAGGACAGAAATTAAAAGGTTATTTACATATCGATCAAACTCCAAAAATACGTGTCGATAGCACGTGGCAGTTTGGTCTTTTTGGTGAACGTTATACCGAATTTAGACGTTTTCTTCATTTGATTAACGCACTTTTACAATCACATGCATCCGTTCAATATTTAGAGGAACTTCCGCTGACTCACCAACAGGAGCTGGTTGAAACATGGCTGAAGTTTATCGAGTTTCAAAGCAGCAACTCATTTATACCCAAAATATTCAAGCTGGCTCTGCAATACCCAAAACTTCAAAAACATGTACTTCCGATTCAGCGCTTAGATTACCTCAGATGGTATGTACAAAATTATTTGAATCATACCGAAGATTATCGAACCGCTTTACAGGCACTTGAATGCCCCACCACATTTTTCATTGGAAAACAGTCGACACTTTATCCAGAACAAGGTCAGACATTAATTGCTCATCAGTTAAAAAATGCTCAGCCTATTTATTTTGAAAAGTCTGGTCATACACCGCTCATTACGGAGCCAAAAAAATTTAGAACCGAGATTGGGCATTTTTTGAAGAAAGTACACTAGTTTTAGAAAAACTTCGTCTCAATCGTTTTTATCAATAAAAACATAGAATTATGTTAATATTTTCATGCTTATAAAAAAGACAATAAAAGATGCTGGCATTTTTAGGATTTACAGAATAAATTCAAAAACTTAATAAAACTAACGTGAAAAGTATTGTTTAAAACTCTGTATAAATTAATAGAATTCTGATTTTTTACCCTAGACAGTCCCGTCCTGCTGTAGTTTGATGCTTTTGTTAGACAACAGGTACAAACGTATCTGATCACGTCAAAAAATATATGATGACCATAACTAGACCGACCATAAGGATATTTATTAGATGAGTGAAGTGGTATATAGCAAAGAAGAAAAACGCAAACGCGTTATGGGAATTGTCGGAGCATCTTCAGGGAATTTAGTTGAATGGTTTGACTTTTATATCTACGCCGTTTTTGCCATGTATTTTCAGCGAGCATTGACTGCACCCGACATGAGTTCAACCGCTCAAGGTATTTATGTTTGGGGCGTTTTTGCAGCCAGCTTTTTTATGCGCCCGATTGGTAGCTGGTTATTTGGTCGAATTGCCGATAAACATGGCCGAAAACAGTCGATGGTGATTTCAATTAGCCTGATGGCGGTCAGCTCCTTCTTATTTGCCGCACTCCCGACCTATGATCAGGTTGGTATTGCAGCGCCCTTTTTATTATTAATGGTACGCTTGCTACAAGGTTTATCGGTTGGTGGTGAATACGGTGCTGTTGCTACCTATATGAGTGAAATTGCGCTTAAAGGTCAACGCGGTTTTTATGCGTCGTTTCAATATGTGACCCTTTCAGGCGGCCAGCTCTTGGCAAGCTTGCTCGGTGTGATCATGCTGGCCTTTATGACCGAACAACAACTCATGGATGGTGGCTGGAGAATTCCATTTGTGATTGGCGGCATCGCAGCAATTATTTCACTTTTAGCACGAAGCAAACTTGAAGAAACCTTGTCGCATGAAGACAGCGACAAAAAAGAATCGGGTTCATTGCGCGAGCTATTTAAAAAGCACTGGTTTACCTTTTTACTGGTGGTGGGCTATACCTCGGCAGGTTCTTTAACCTTTTATGTTTTAACCGTATATTCAAAAACCTATATCACCAGCTTGGGTATTGAAGGCCGAACTGTTGGCTACATGATGACC
>NZ_JVOR01000068.1:0-660 GCF_001054715.1 Acinetobacter sp. 243_ASPC
TTTTAATCCGTTGGTCCCGCGTTCGAGTCGCGGACGACCCACCAGATTCTAAAAAAGCCTTAGCATAATGACTAAGGCTTTTTTTATTGGTTCATTCTAAAAATCTAGATTTAAATCCATTCAAAGTAAAAATCTAAATATTCGATCAATTTTATAAAAATTTTCTGTTTTTACGATGATTAAAAATCTTTTAAGCTAATCCTCTCTTCAAGCAATTATATATATTTATTTAGAGGCGCAAGTTATGAGTTTAATCAACACCGAAATCAAACCTTTTCAAGCCACTGCATATTCAAAAGGTCAGTTTGTCGATTTGACCGAAGCAGATTTGAAAGGTCATTGGTCTGTTGTGTTTTTCTATCCTGCCGATTTTACTTTTGTTTGCCCGACAGAACTTGAAGACCTTGCAGAACACTACGATGCATTTAAACAATTGGGCGTTGAGATTTATTCGGTTTCAACCGATACCCACTTTACCCATAAGGCATGGCACGACAGCTCCGATGCAATTGGCAAAATTCAGTATCCAATGATTGGTGATCCAACATGGCGCATTGCCAAAAACTTCGATGTTTTGATTGAGGCTGAAGGCATGGCAGACCGGGGTACGTTTGTGATTGATCCAGACGGTAAAATTCAAATTGTTGAAATTACGGCTGG
>NZ_JVOR01000068.1:760-7251 GCF_001054715.1 Acinetobacter sp. 243_ASPC
CCAGATGAGGTTTGCCCTGCCAAATGGAAAGAAGGTGACAGCACACTCGCACCATCCATTGATCTGGTCGGAAAAATTTAAGACTGGCATATAAAAAGCCCCTCAGCTCAGTTGAGGGGCTTTTTTTGTTTATTGAAACAGATCAAGTTTATAAAAATGCATCGAGTACCGAATTTAAGTACATATGGCCGTGTTCGGTACAGGCAATACGCTGTACATCGGCTTGCAATAACTTTTTCTGGCGCAGTTGCTCCAGTGTCGGTGCAATTGCGTCAATCTCCAAACCAGTTCGCTCAGCATATAAGGCTGTCGGTACGCCTTGGTTGAGTCGCAAGGCATTCATCATAAACTCAAATGGTAATTCATCTGCTGCGATCTTTTTCCATTGCACATGCTCGGCAGGCACCTTGGCCAGATAGTCTTTGGGTAGACGGGTTTTTTGATAACGATAAACGCCGTCGGGTTGTGTAACTTTGCCGTGTGCCCCTGCCCCAATAGCCAAATAATCACCGAATTGCCAGTAATTGAGATTATGTGCCGATGGCTGCTCTTTACGCCAAGCCGATACTTCGTAATTGATAAAGCCTTGTGAGGTTAAATAGGCTTCGCCGGCCGTCTGGATCTGCTCAAGCACATCATCTTCGGGTAAAACTGGTTGGGTTCTAAAAAAAACCGTATTGGGTTCAATGGTCAGTTGATACCAACTGATATGCGTGGCACCGCGTTCAACCGCACAGTGCAGGTCGTACATAGCTTCTTCAAAGGTTTGTTGTGGCAAACCGTGCATCAGATCGACATTGACACGTTGAAAGCCAGCTTTTTTTGCCAAGCCAATGGCATCTAAGGCATTTTGCGCACTGTGAATCCGCCCCAAGCGCTGCAAATGTGCCGAATCAAAACTTTGTACACCCAGTGAAAGTCGGTTGATACCGGCTGCCAAATAGTCTGCAAAAGGATCATGCTCAAGCGTGCCCGGATTGGCTTCAAGCGTAATTTCACACCCAGATGTAAACGGAATCAGAGCACTTAACTGCGTAAATAACCAGTGATAGCCCTGCGCCGAAATCAGTGACGGTGTTCCGCCACCAATAAAAATACTATGAATCGCACGCCCCTGCGCAAAATCCAGTTGCGTTACAAAATCGGCCACCAGTGCGTGCAGATACTGTTGCTCCAAATCGATAGACAATGCGCCATTGGGTACCGCATGCGAATTAAAATCACAATAGGGACATTTACGTACACACCACGGCATATGGATATACAGCGATAGCGGAATATCGGTGGGATTAAGCAAAGCAGTCAAGAATGAAACTCAAACAAAAATAAGCCACTTATTTTAACACGAACCCAATCAGGACAGGCTTCAATTCATATCGAATTGCTTTAGACTGAGAGCAGATAAAAATAAGTTCTGGAAAAAGAATGATCAAGCTCTCGTCACAAGTCTTATTATTTTTACCCTTGGCACTCGGTATTGGCATTGCCATGGCCATTCAAACGGCGCTCAATACACAATTGCGTGAATCGTTACATTCCCCCTTACAAGCAGCGTTTATTTCTTTTTTAATTGGCACGATTGTCCTTGGTTTATTGGTCAGTTTTGAAGATGCAACAAAACCTAGTCTCGCGCAACTGGGGCAAATTCCTTGGTATCTCTGGTTAGGCGGCTTTTTAGGGGTTTATGCAATTAGTGTGAGCATTTATACTGCGCCTAAATTTGGGTTTCTAACCTTGTCTGGGGTGATCATTTTTGGTCAGCTCGGTATGTCGATGTTACTCGATCATTTCGGTTGGCTAGGCAATGAAAAAATTCCCGTGAACTGGCAGCGTGTTTTGGGTGCGATCATGATTTTCGCTGGCGTGATCTTTACATTTCAGCGATAACCTTTTTAAGTGGATAACGTGTTGTGACAAATGTTTCAGGGTTTGGTACTGAATTAAAACAGCTTTTGCAGTTGATGTGGCCCATTTTGATCACGCAATTTGCGCAGGCAGGTCTGGGGCTGATTGATACCATCATGGCCGGTCATCTTTCGGCCAATGATTTGGCAGCGATTGCTGTCGGTGTAGGCCTCTGGATGCCAATCATGTTGCTGTTTAGTGCCATCATGATTGCCACAACCCCTTTGGTGGCCGAAGCCAAAGGTGCACGAACACCAGAAAAAATTCCGGGACTGGTACGTCAGTCACTGTGGGTGGCGCTGTGTCTGGGGCTGATTGCCATGCTGATTTTGCAGACCATGCCCTTTTTGCTGCCTGTACTTGGCGTACCTGAAAGCCTGCAACCCAAAGCAGGACTATTTTTACATGCAATTGGCTTTGGTATGCCGGCCGTGACCATGTACGCAGCCTTACGTGGTTATTCGGAGGCCATGGGCCACCCGAGACCTGTGACCGTGATTAGCTTATTGGCCTTGGTGGTACTGGTACCGCTGAACTTTATTTTTATGTATGGTCTTGGGCCTATTCCGCATTTGGGTAGTGCAGGCTGTGGTTTTGCGACCGCCATTTTGCAATGGTTAATGCTGATTACACTGGCCAATTATGTGTACCGAGCCAAGGCTTATCAGTCGACGCAAATCTTTACCCACTGGGAAAAACTTGATCCGCAGATCATCAAGCGTATTTTAAAACTGGGTTTTCCAATTGGTCTGGCGGTGTTTTTTGAAGTCAGTATTTTTAGCACAGGTGCAATTGTACTGAGCCCACTTGGTGATACGGTTGTGGCTGCACATCAAATTGCGATGTCTGTGACCTCACAGCTCTTTATGATTCCAATGTCGCTGGCGATTGCACTGACCATTCGGGTGGGCATGTATTACGGCGAAAAAAACTGGATTTCGATGCGTCGTGTACAAAAACTGGGGCTCGGCACCGCCACGTTTTTCGCGTTGTGCACCATGTGTTTAATCTGGTTTGCCCGTCCTCAAATTGTTGCAATTTATACTCAAGATCCACAGGTATTTGATGTGGCGTTGTCGTTGTTGCTGTTTGCAATGGCTTATCAGCTTATGGACGCATGGCAAATTGGGGCGGCAGGCTGCTTACGTGGTATGCAAGATACCAAAGGCCCGATGTGGATTACGCTGGTGGCCTATTGGGTGATCGCATTTCCGGTAGGGGTGTATCTGTCACGTAGTTTAGAGATGGGGCCGGCCGGTATCTGGCTCGGTTTGATTTTAGGCTTGAGTATTGCCTGTGTGTTGTTGCTGGCACGCTTGTACAGCAACAACCGTAAACTGTCACAGCAGGCTTGATGTTTGAGCTAGCTTGATGCGTTAGCTGGCCTGCCGAGGAGAGGCTCCGATTTGCCACACAAACGGTAGTGCAGCCTGATTGACCTCCCAATCACCAATGGCTTTTTCTTTGTAAATAATCGGATTATGCGACGATACGGTGCGTGCATTACGCCAGTATCGATCAAGCTGTTTGGCCGTGCTGCTTGCCGAGGCACTGAGCGCGTTAAACAGATTCGAAGTCAGCTCAAGAACCAGACGGCTAATCACTACCTGCCCTTGTGCCGATTCAAGCTCAGCAGCAATATTGGCCTGAACGTCTTGTTCTGGCTGCTCGGCAAAATGACTTAAATAGGCATCTTGCAAAGCCGCCGCGGCACGCCGTGTGATGGCAGCACTGGCATAGGCTTGTGCTGAAGCCTGACCAATCACCTGTAACACTTGGGGATCATGGCGAACCAGATCGGCATTGCCATGACTAAAAATTCGTGTGCGGTGACGTACTTCTTCACTAAAATTAGCCACAGCCGCCTGAGCGATACCACTTAGCGTGGCCAAGTGCACCACCTGATAAAATGCAGTTTGATACTTAAATCGCTGATCGAAAGGCAAAATATGCGAAATCGGCACCTCAACTGCATTCACGCTCAGCGTACCGCTACCCGTGGTTTTCTGGCCAAAGCCATCCCAGTCATCTTGAATATCCACCCCTGAAGCATGTCGGTTAATCACGGCAATCACGTTTTGCTGACTCACTTCATCGAAGGCAAATAAATCGACCCAGTCGGCGAAAATACTTCCGGTGGAGTAATACTTTTCACCACTGACCACACGCTGCCCCGTAGCATTTTGGATCACGCGGGTAATCACATCACCAATCTGCACACTCCCCACTTCAGTCCATGCATTGCCAACCAGCTCACCCGCCACAAAGCGCTCAAACCAAAGCTTTTGAGATTGGGTTTTATGCGCCACCAGTCGATCTTCGACAAAAGCAAAATGCCCACGTAGTGCCTGCACAATATTGGAATCTGCCGCTGCAAGCTCTGTAAGGAGGTCAAATAACTGTGGTAAAGACAGCCCTGCGCCACCATAACGCACAGGTACACGCACGGCGCCAAAGCCGGCCTGCTTTAACTGTTCAATCTGCTCAAAGGGTAAAATCCGCTGCTGTTCACGGGCTAAGGCTCCCTGTGCAATCTCGGCGAAAATCGGACGATACTTTGCTGCAACGGCCGCATAATCTCCACCGAGTGAAAGCTGTTCTTTAATTAGTTCAAATTGGCTCATTTTTATTCTCCATTCTTTTCGTTTTCAATTTAGCTCCACGCATGGCGTGGCGGGTGGATACCGTTTAAGTAGTAATTGCCCACCAAATGATATTTCCAGCGCACAGGATCATGTAGAGTGTGCGTGCGCGCATTGCGCCAATGACGGTCTAGATTTAATTCCGACAAGGTCGAACGTGTGCCCGACAATTCGAACAGTTTATTGCTGGCCAGCAGCGCAATTTCTGTCGTGAGGACTTTGGCTTCTGCCACACGCAAGGTGGCTTCATTCACCTGCTGTTCGGTCGGTTCAGCAATCGCACGGTCAATTTCATCGGCCGCCAGATCAAGCACGGCTTCTGCTGCACGTAGCTTAATTTTTAAATCACCAATATTGGCAATCGTGTACGGGTCTTGACTGGCATGTTCGACGCCCGCATCAATCCATGGGCGACTGTGCTGACGGACATACCGAATGGTTTCATCAATTGCACCGCGAGCAATTCCCGCATCGACCGCAGCCTGAATAAATTGTGAGATTGCACCTGCCGGCGTCGGGCGTTCAAATGCCCGATAAATCGGAACCAGATATTGCTCCGTCACCTCGACCTGATTGAGCTCTACAGTGCCACTGGCCGTAGTACGCTGACCAAAACCCGACCAGTCATTGATAATGTTCAGCCCTGTGGTGCCTTGAGGAATAAAAGCGGCATACGGAAGCCCTTCTTCATTGATGGCCACAACCGGAATCCAGTGGGCCAATAATGCGCCGGTGGCGAAAAACTTCTGGCCATTCAATTCATAACCGGTGGCTGTTTTGCGTAGGGTGGTCTGTAAATCGGCAACGGTTCTGGCATTTTTTTCTGAAAATGCATTGCCTAAACGCGCGCCTCGAAGAATCAAATCAAAAAAGAAATGTTGCTGTTCTTCACTGGCATCGAGCCGAAGATGTTCGATAAAAGCCAAGTGGTTTTGAGGAATCTGCCCCAAAGATGAGTCGACACTGGAGATGGTTTTAATTACCTCGGCCAAGGTGCGATATGACACGCCAGCACCGCCAAATGCTTTTGGCACAGTAATGGCCCAGAGGCCACTTTGCGAAAAAGCCTGAACTTCATTCAGCGGCAATTGACGTGCTTGATCACGCTGTGATGCCTCTTGGACAAAACGCTCAGCCAGCCGCTGTGCGATCTCAATGGCCTCTTGGTCTGAACGAATACGATGTGCATTTTCGGTATGCTGAAAATAATGATGTGGCACTGGATGATTACGAGAATCATGCGCACGGTTGAGATTTAAATTCGACATGGTGAGTGCGTCCTGAAACTGATTTGTACTTATTTGTGCTATCACCTTATCACCAAAATTTGCCATGCTTTATATGGATTAACGTATTGTTTATGAATTGATTTTTGCTAAGCTTTTCTCAAAATAATATTTATTTAAACCCTTGTTTCCTCGGCATTATTAACAGCATATAAACAATTTAAACTTTGAAATATATACTTTGTCACCTATGATCAAAATTGAAAAAACCGCAGCGAAAAGGTACTTCAGATGGCAAAAAATGCGAGCTCACCGGGTCGGCGTTTTATGAAACTTGCAGGCATGACCGCCAGCATTGCAACCAAAACCGTGTCCAACTCCATTCGACATCTCACTGCCGATGAAGAACAGAAACTTGCTGCAAAAACCAAGTTATTTCAAGATATTGGTATTCAGATCGCAGAAACTTTGGGTGAAATGAAAGGTGCGGTGATGAAAGTGGGGCAAATTGCTTCACAGTACAAGGATATTTTTCCGCCAGAAGTGGCACAATCGATTGCCAAGTTACAACGTCAGGCACCTGCCGTACCTTTTGCAACTATTCGCACTCAGGTCGAAAAAGAACTCGGAAAACCACTCGATGTCGCGTTTCAATCTTTTGAGCCCACTCCTTTTGCCGCGGCATCGATTGGTCAGGTTCATCGGGCCAGACTGCATG
>NZ_JVOR01000069.1:0-11425 GCF_001054715.1 Acinetobacter sp. 243_ASPC
GACTGATTCTCCACAGCCTTCTGCATCCGATCAAAATGGGGATGCTTTAAAGGCGAAACGAAAGAAATTATTAAGTATTTTTGCTTTGGTGGTCATTGTTGCCGCGATTGTGTTTGGCATCTGGTATGTGTTTTTCAATCACACTGTGAATACCGATAACGCCTATGTGGGCGCCGACACTGCACAAATTACCTCCATGGTGACAGGGCAGGTGTCTGAAATTTTGGTCAATGATACCCAGCAAGTGCATAAAGGCGATATTCTGGTCAAAATTGATCCGCGAGATGCCGAAATTGCATTGGCAGAGGCCAAAGCAATGCTGGCCAAAGCACAGCGTACCTATCGTCAAACTGCTGCCAATGGACAATCTCTCAATGCACAGGTTCAGGTTAGTGATGACGGCATTGCCAGCGCACAGGCGCAAGTGTTAAAAGCACAGGCCGATTACAATAACGCCTTGGAAGAACTTAAGCGTCGTCAGGTATTGAGCGAATCGGGTGCCATTTCTAAAGAAGAATTAAGCACTGCCCAAACTGCATCGCGCACAGCCAAAGCGGCTCTTGATGTGGCCAAAGCCGCACTGTCGCAATCACAATCGAATCGTAATGCAGCACAGAGCACATTCGATGCCACACAGGCATTGATTAAAGGCACTTCTGAAGCTTCTGCACCGGATGTACTGAGTGCGCAAACGCAGGTTCAAAAAGCACAGCTAGATCTTGATCGTACCGTGATCCGTGCCACAGTCGATGGTGTGATTGCAGGTCGAAGCATTCAGGTGGGGCAGCGTGTTGCACCGGGTACTGTGCTGATGAAAGTTGTGCCAGTTTCGCAGCTTTATGTCGATGCCAACTTCAAAGAAAGCCAGCTTACTAAAGTACGTGTAGGCCAAGCAGCTACGCTGACCTCCGATCTATATGGCGATGACGTGGTATATCACGGAAAAGTCATTGGTTTTTCAGGCGGTACGGGTTCGGCATTTGCACTCATTCCTGCACAAAATGCCACGGGTAACTGGATTAAAGTGGTACAGCGTTTGCCGGTTCGTATTGCACTTGATCCGAACGAACTTAAACAGCATCCTTTGCGTGTGGGCTTGTCGATGGAAGCCACGATTGATTTGTCTAAGAAGTAAGTTCTCATGACAACCCAGATAAAAACTCCATTTGCTGAACTCAGCGGCGCACGACTTTTTCTGGCCGCCTTCGTGATCGCACTGTCAAACTTTATGGTGGTGCTCGATACCACGATTGCCAACGTTTCGGTGCCACACATTACGGGTAATCTGGCAGTTTCTGCCTCACAAGGCACGTGGGTAGTCACATCCTATTCGGTGGCCGAAGCGATCTGTGTTCCACTGACTGGCTGGTTGGCCAGCCGTTTTGGCACTGTGCGTGTGTTTGTCGCGGGATTGATCGGTTTTACCCTGTTTTCTTTTTTATGTGGCCTGTCGACCAGTCTTGAATTACTGGTGCTGTGCCGAATCGGGCAAGGTTTGTCGGGCGGCCCACTCATGCCGCTGAGTCAAGCCTTACTGATGCGAATTTTCCCGAAAGAACAGCACGCACAGGCCATGGGCTTATGGGCCATGACCACGGTATTGGGTCCGATTTTAGGTCCGATTTTAGGTGGGGTGATCAGCGACAATCTGTCATGGCACTGGATTTTCTTCATTAATATTCCGGTCGGAATTATTTGTGTCATGGCAACTTTACGGCTGTTACGTGTTGCTGAAACAGACACTATGCAATTGCGAATTGACCGAATCGGTTTGTTTTTACTGGTGCTCTGGATTGGCGCGTTACAGTTAATGCTCGATTTGGGACATGAGCACGACTGGTTTAGTAGCAGTCTCATTGTAAGTTTTGGAGTAATTGCGGTACTCGGCTTTATTTTGTTTTTGATCTGGGAAATGACCGATCAACAGCCTGTTGTGAATTTAAGGGTATTTAGGCACCGAGGTTTTACCGTTTCTGTACTGGCGCTGGCCTTTGGATTTGGTGCATTTTTTGGCAGTATCGTACTCATTCCTCAGTGGTTGCAAATGGATTTGGGGTACACCGCCACATGGGCAGGCTATCTGACTGCCACTATGGGGATTGGTAGTATTACGATGTCGCCAATTGTGGCCAAGCTGGCCAGCAAGCATGATCCGCGCGCATTGGCCTGTTTTGGCTTGATCTTGCTGGGTGTTGTGACCTTGATGCGTGCTTTCTGGACATCCGACGCCGACTTTATGGCTTTGGCATGGCCTCAAATCCTGCAAGGTTTTGCGGTGCCGTTTTTCTTTGTACCGCTCTCGAATCTGGCGCTAGCAGCCGTCGAGCCACATGAAATCGCCTCGGCTGCGGGACTCATGAACTTTTTGAGAACCATGGCCGGTGCAATTGGTGCATCGATTGCAGTTACCTTATGGGATGACCACGCCATTGTGTCGCGCAGTGAGTTGGTGTCAAAACTACAGCCGCAAGAGGTACAAAATACCTTAACGCAAAATGGATTTAGCACTGAAACAGCGCTGGGCACCATTTCCAATTTGGTTGATAAAGAATCGATTACATTGGCCACCGATCATGTTTTCTTGGTATTTTCATTGGTGTTTTTGGTGGCTGGTCTGATTATCTGGTTAAGCCCTAAACCAAAGCATATGATGGAAGGCCCACCGCCGCATTAAGTCATTTTTGTTTTGATCAAACGTGGCCGTATTGAGCCACGTTTTTATTGTTAAAGTAAAAAATAATAAAATTCAATGGTATAAAATAATATGCTAGAAAATTGATCGATTGATCAAAAAACATTGTATTTTTTCTCCATATTGGCTTCATAATTGCTGACACAGGACGTTCGATAACAAGTAAAGCATGGAGATTCAATGCAAAAAAAATACACCCTGATTCTTGGCGGGTTTTTAAGTTTAGGATTACTACACGGTTGTAACGATTCTAATGATCAAGAACAAACTCAAAACTACACCATCACCGACAATAATCCCAATAGCTGTAATCAGCTCGCAAGTAATGGCTCAACGGTAGTCGTGGGGAGCGGGCAGGCAGGCGATCCATCAGCGCCCGAGCCAGCATCGGCTTACCGTTTGGGGCTTAAGGCCAAAACATCAGATCAATATATGGTGGTTGCCAATACACCACTTGCGACCAAAGCTGGCTGTGATGTTTTAAAAGCCGGTGGGAGTGCAGTGGATGCTGCGATTGCTGTACAGGCAGTACTGGGCTTGGTCGAGCCGCAATCAAGTACCATTGCCGGTAGTGCATTTATGATGTATTACGATGCAAAAACTCAAAAAGTGACGGCATACGATGGTCGTGAAACGGCACCTGCGGCTGCCAATGAATATTATCTGGTTCGACAAAATATTGACGATGCCAGCTCATCAGCACCTGTACCTAGCGCAAGACGCAGTGGACGTTCAATTGGGGTGCCTGGCGTGATGCGCATGCTGGAAATGGCACACAATGAGCATGGCAAACTTAAATGGAATCAGTTATTTGACAATTCGGTACAACTGGCTGAAGGTGGCTTTAAAGTACCGGGACGTCTAGCGGCAGCCATTCAAAGCAATGCAGCATCGTTAGCTCTCGATGCCAATGCAGTCAAAACCTTTTTTCACCCAGATGGAACGGCCTACGCTGTGGGTGAAACCATGACCAATCAGGACTATGCCAGAACCATCCGTACGATTGCGGCCAATGGTGCACAGGCGATGTATTCAGGCCCGATTGCACAGGCAATTGTAAATAAAGCCCAGCAAAGCGTAGGCGATGATGCAGCCAAAACTCCGATTACGCCAAGCTTGATGACACTCAATGATTTGTCGAACTATCAGGCTAAAAAGCGTGATGCGATCTGCTTTACGTATCGTAGCCAGTATCATGTATGTACCATGCCACCGCCGTCGTCAGGAGGGATTGCAGTGGCTCAGACGCTGGGAATTTTAGAGAATTTTGATCTTGCATCATATGCGCCAACACAGCCTGAAAACGAAGGCGGTGTACCAAGTGTCATGGGCGTACATTTAGTGTCTGAGGCTGAGCGTCTGGCGTATGCCGATCGGGATAAGTATGTAGCAGATACCGATTTTGTGGCTTTACCAGCACAAGGTATTAGCAGCATGATTGATAAAACTTACCTGAAAAAACGCGCTGGATTGATTAACACTGAAAAATCGATGGGCGTTGCTACTGCTGGTGATTTTAATAGTAGTGCCGCAATTGATAAAACAGTGGAGCATGGCACCACCCAATTTACTATTGTGGATGCCTATGGAAACGTGGTTTCCATGACCTCTACAGTTGAATCGAGCATGGGTTCGTTCCATATGGTCGATGGATTTTTACTCACCAACCAGTTAACCGATTTTAGCGCACAACCGATGGACAGTTCTGGCAATTTGGTGGCTAATCGTGTTCAGCCAAACAAGCGCCCAAGAAGTACCATGGCACCAACATTGGTATTTAAGGGAACTGCGCCGGGCGACTTTTATATGGCTACAGGTTCACCGGGCGGTGGAACGATTATTCAATATGTGGTGAAAACCTTGGTGGGTGCGCTAGATTGGAAACTCGATGCACAGCAAGCGACCTCACTGGTAAATTTTGGCGCAACCAATAGTGCTACCACCAATGTCGACAGCTCTAATACATCGTTAGATTTAAAAGCGCTTGTGGCAGGACTGGAAGCCAAAGGCCATAAAATCAATTCCGCTGCGCAAAGTAGTGGTGTTGCTACCATTATGCGTATTGCTATGCAGAACCAAAAAGCGAAGTACGTTGGTGGTGTAGATCCGCGCCGTGAAGGTATCGTTTTGGGCAATGGTGCGTTGTAATCAAAAGCCTCTTTTTAACTGTAAAAAAAAGCTGCAATTCGTTGCAGCTTTTTGAATTAAATTAACTCAGATTTTGCGCGTTTCAGTGCCTGATTCCACTCAAACAATCGTGATTCACGTTGATCTTGCTGCATGGCAGGTTCAAAGGTACGATCAAGCTGCCAAGAGGTAGAGATTTCATCCAGATTTGAAAACACGCCCGCTTTCAAACCCGCCATGGCAGCAGCGCCCCATGCGGTCGATTCAAGCATTTTGGGCCGAAGTACGGGTACATTTAAAATATCGGCCTGAAACTGCATCAGCATATCGTTTTGACTGGCGCCACCATCAACGCGTAATTCTTTAAGCGGTTGAGACAAATCAGATTGCATGGCACACAGCACATCCGAAACCTGAAAGGCAATCGCTTCAAGTGCAGCGCGTGCAATATGCGCTTTTGTGGTTCCGCGTGACATTCCACATAGTAGTGCTCGGGCTTCGCTGTCCCAGTGAGGGGCACCAAGTCCGGTAAATGCAGGCACCAAAATTACGCCGTCACTACTTTTGACTTGCTGCGCCAATTGTTCGACCTGTGCACTGTTTTGAATAATTCCAAGTCCATCCCGTAGCCATTGTACAATTGCTCCAGCCATAAATACGCTGCCCTCAAGCGCATAGCGGGTTTGATTTTGGCATTGCCACGCCAAGGTAGTCAGGAGCTGGTTTTGGCTTAATTTGAGGTGGTCGCCTGTATTGAACAGCATAAAACAACCAGTGCCATAGGTATTTTTGGCTGCCCCTGCATCGAAGCACGACTGACCAAACAACGCAGCTTGCTGGTCGCCTAAAATACCAGTAATGGGAATGGTACTGCCGAGTAAGCCAGGTGCCGTGTCTGCAACGTAGGCGTCTGACGAAATAATCTTGGGCAGCATTTGATGGGGGATATTAAACTGAGCCAGAAGTTGTTCGTCCCATGTTTGTGTTGAAAGATTCATGAGCATGGTACGAGAGGCATTACTGGCTTCAATAATATGCTCGGCACCTTGGGTTAGATTCCATACCAGCCAACTGTCGATGGTGCCAAACGCCACATGGCCTTGTTCGGCCAGAGCACGAAGTCCGTCAATATGTTCGAGTAACCACACCAGTTTGCCTGCACTAAAATACGGATCGATGCGTAGCCCAGTTTTTTGCTGTACGGTATCCAGCATTTGCTGTTCGATTAAATGATTGCACCACGATGCAGCACGCCGATCTTGCCAGACAATCGCTGGCGCCAAAGCTTTGCCTGTGCGTTTGTCCCAAACCACAGTAGTTTCGCGCTGATTGGTTAGCCCTAAAGCTTTAATATCTTTGGCCAGAAGATGAGCGGAAGCCAACGCTTGCTGGATGACAGCAATCTGACTAGACCAGATCTCATTGGCATCTTGCTCCACCCAGCCAGAATGCGGTGTTTTAATACGGGTTTCGCGCTGAGCAGTGGCATGGATATGACCTTTTTCGTCAAAAATAATGGCGCGGCTAGAGGTGGTTCCTTGGTCGAGTGCAAGCAAGTAGCTCATATTTTTATAGTGATGGTCTTGAAAAATAAAATAGTAGCTCAATTATCAGGTTAAATACATGACTGCTGTTTAGTTGGTTATAAATTGCATAGCAATTTTTCAGGGTTGTGCTATAGTGTAAAACTCATCTGGGGATGTTATTGGCTTCGACGCTGGTGATGAAGCTCATAGATGCATGCCGAGAGCGCATTTTCTCTCGTAAATAAAATTTGCATTTTTATAGTCGCAAACGACGAAACTTACGCTCTAGCTGCCTAAGGGCAGCTTGTCCGCTTCCTAGAATACTTGTGGTTTAGGAACCCGACCGAAGCGCACGCACACAAGTCCGTATAGAGTCAAGCCTCGGGGCTTTATACCAAACTTAGAGGATCGCGCCTTGTACCCTGTTCGTCGGGTCGCTTGGTGTTAAATCAATAGACGATATCTAAGCATGTAGTATTCTCGAGTGTAGTGCTGGCGGACGCGGGTTCAACTCCCGCCATCTCCACCAAATACTTAGATCAAAGTTAATCACATACGATTAGATTTGATTAAAAAGCCTTAAATCTTAACGGTTTAGGGCTTTTTTAATGCCTTTTGCTTAGTCATTCTTAATTCACCTTGATCATTGATAATCAAACTTTATCACGATAAGCTGTTATACAAATGTTATACGGTATAACACATGCTTTCGGATGCTCAGGTAAAATCTCTAAAACCTAAAGAATCGCGCTACTCAGTGGCTGACGGTGAGGGCCTTAACGTTTCTGTATTTCCGAATGGGAAAAAGAAGTGGGTTTTGTCGTACCGTAAGAATGGAAAACAAAATCAAAAAATGCTCGGTGAATATCCCGAAATGGGATGTAAAGAAGCCAGGATGCAGGCAAGGCAATTAAAACAAGAGATTCAAGGCAAAGTTGCAAACTCACCACCAGTCCGTGAGGTTGTAAAAGAGTGGTTGGCAATCATGAAGTCTCAGTGGACCAGTGCGAAATATTACTACACCGTTGAATACCGGCTTAACTATCTTACTGAGGATATTAAAGATCTTCCGATCGATGAAGTTGAAAGAAAACACATATCCAAAAAAATTAAAGAGATCGTTGCAAAGGGCACATTAGAAACAGCAAACCGGGCATTAAGACTTGGTAAACAGGTTTTCGATTTCGCAATAGCTTCAGATTATACGGATCGCAATCCGTGCACACTGGTCGAGGACGTTATTCCAGATTACGAGTCAGATAGTCATCCATGTTTACCTGCGGGCGAAATGCCTGAGTTTTTTAAACGTATGCATGCAAGTCAATCAAGCTCGATAGTTAAGATAGCTATGCTTCTTGTTTGTTATACGGGTACACGTATAACGGAGTTATTAAAAGCCCGATGGGATTCAGGTGAGATTGATTTTGAAAACAAGGTCTGGATTATTCCTGCGGATCGCATGAAAAGAAGAAAGGAATTAATGGTGCCATTGGTACCGCAAATCTATTCGTTGTTCAAAGAGCTGGAAAGTGTAAAAACTGATGAAGGGTATATCTTTAAAAAGCGTGGTAAACCATACGAGCATATGACCTCTGAGGCTGTTCTTACTATGATCAAGCGTATGGGTTATGAAGATACCATGGTGACACATGGCTTCAGATCACTTTTCTCTACCCATGCAAATGAAAGTAAATTGTTCCGTGGTGAAGTCATCGACTATCAAATTGCTCACGTTAATAAATCAACTAAGGCGGATAAGACAAGCAAAATTTACAACCGTGCTGAGTATTGGGATGAACGAGTTGAACTTATGACTTGGTATGCGAATGAAGTGGAAGGATGGCTTGATAATAATGAAATTAAAAATAAAGGCGCTTAATTAGCGCCTTGAATTTCTACTTTGATTTTTTCAACTGATTGTGAAGTCCATCCTTTATAAGTTTTGGATTCACGATCTGGCGGGTACTTTTCCAAATAGTATTTTTTAAATGTATTTGGAGCCATACCAAGCTCTTTTGCTAACTGTCTTAAAGAATACCAAGACATATCAACCTCCTTCAGCTTCAATCGAAGTGCCTTCATAAGTTCCATCGCCACCACAGTTTAGGCAGTGCGTGTAAACACCCAAACCATCTTCTTCTTCATCTGGACTAAAGTTTTCAGGAATCTCACCAGTGAAGACAGTTCCATCAATTGGTTTTGTGTGCACGTGCGGTGCAAGGCCGTAGTAAGGAAAAATACATCCACCGTTACCATCGTCACAAATTTCACAGTTCTTAACTTGTAGTTCACTCATGACTGTTTTCCTCTGCTTCACCAAAAATAGGTACAAGCATGCAAATTTGACAAGGAATAACACCGCCACCGTCTGGATGTGGATCATGCCAAAGTTGACCATGCTCATAAATCACAGAATGCATATGCCCACGTGGTGAGATGCCAGCCACTAAGTGCTTTGTTCCAATTGCCTTGCTAACCTCAATAACCCAGTTTTGATCTTGCTCATTTGGATTTTTATCAACACCAAGATTCAGCATCCTGTATCCGTGTTGGCGAAGAAAATAGTTAAGATTGTCTTGATATAACGTACCGGTGCCTGGTGCATTAGGATGATTTACATCAATGCCTTCCCAAAAATTTGGAACATCTTCGATACTTAAACCAAGTAATGTTGCAATTGTTGCGCCTTCACAATTTCCACCTAAACCAGTTACGGTCTGCATAACCTTTTTCATTAATCCCTCTCTTGTGCATAATTTTGCGCATAAATATGATTTATTTGACTTTATGTGCAAATAGTTGCTCATTTTCTCCAGCAAGCTTCTTTAAACTTGGCATCAAGAATTAATGACTCAATTTCTGAAGCATTCACATTTTGAAAGTAATGATCCATCTTGGTACCAAAAACAATGAGGATCCTGCTACGTGTAGAGTAGTGAAATTTCATACTGCCTCCAGTGCAGCGCGCAAATAAGGGTCAACGTCACTTTGTCTAAGGAACCAGGAAACGTAATCCGAAGGCAGTTTTTTAATAGGCTGGCCCTTGTATTTACCAACGGGCATTATTTTCGGAATTTTTGCATCCTCAGAAGCGAGATATAAGCTTTCAAGATCTTGGATATCCAGTTCTCGGATAATACTTTTCAAAATAAAACCTGTGAGCATGACATCTGCTTTAGCGCTATGTGCTTCGCGTAGTTTTTTGCGAGCGATGTCATTGCCTTCCATCAGCATGTAAGTCAAAGCTGATATGTTGTGAGCTTCTGCAGCTGGCCAAACTATGCGTGCAAGTGCTAACGTACAAATCGGTTTAACATTGGAGATATCCACGCCTGATCGCGTGATAGCATCAATGTCATACTTGATATTGTGACCGCATATATATTCAATCTGATCACTGAGCTGAAACGTTTTGCACGAAGGCATATCAACCAGATCACATTCTAAAATGTGGTGCACGGCCATAGCAGCAAATGAAACAGGTTGGCCACAAGAATAACGTTGCTCAAATGCCTGGTCAGCGTAAATGCTGGCACTGCCACCTTTAAGATCAAAAGGTACATAAGCAATTTCGATAGGCAGGCCATTTAAAGTATTTGTTTCTGTATCTAAAATAACGGCATTCATGGTTGCAATTCCTGTCTGGCCAGA
This sequence comes from Acinetobacter sp. 243_ASPC, assembly GCF_001054715.1. Lineage (NCBI taxonomy): Bacteria > Pseudomonadati > Pseudomonadota > Gammaproteobacteria > Moraxellales > Moraxellaceae > Acinetobacter > Acinetobacter sp. 243_ASPC. The sequence goes on from NZ_JVOR01000069.1 coordinate 9,997, forward strand.
TCTTCAATGTATCCTTTGAACTCTTCGAGATTAGCGACCGGTATCTTAGTCAATGCGTTAATTCCAAGATGATCACACACCCCTTTAACATCGAGGCCACGTTCAGCAATAAAAGCCTGTAGTTCATCTCGTTGGTGAGCAGTGATATACAAATTTTTGTTCATCTGTTCATTTGAAGAAGAGCGCTGGGCTGTATTTGCACCAGTAGTATGATTGCTGGTAGCTGAATTATTTTGTGAACTGGCCGCATTAGTATGGTGACCATTTGCAGAATTAAGATACTGCTCAATCTCAGCGTACTTTTTCTGGCAAGCTGGATTAAGCGCATTATAAAACTCAGGAAACTGACCTATAACGTTGTCAAAAAACTGAATAGCTTCAGGTAATGATGTCGAAATAGGCAGATCTTCAATCTGCTTGATCGCACGATCACAATCAGCCTGAGTTACTACGCGATTGTTTTGAGGATTCCGATATTGCTGACGATTCGCCTTTTGCTGTTCTTTCTGAATGTTTTCATTTGTGATTGCATCCAGATCATTTTGAGAGTCATCGATCATCAACAGGTTGCAAAGCGCATATTTCTTTGCATAGCTCTGATAGACAGCATATTGCTGTGTTCGAGTGATCTTTTTGTTGTTACTTAGATCTCGATCAAAATCATAACTGGCCACACCTGGTAACTCGCAGCGCATATATGTTTGATCTTTAAAAACGATATATGCATAAATTTCAAAACCACTTTCCACGTCAAATTTACGCATAATTACTGAGCATTTATGCTTAAGTAATACGGGTTTTAAAGCTTCTTGAATGTCTTCAGCAGAGCGATATTTATAACCACCACCAAAATCATTGGTGTGAACCTTTGGTGCCTTAAGTTCGTTGATAACTTTAATAAAAGTCGGGTGGTGAAATACCTGTTCAATGCCAGGTAAATCAAGATGGCTTTGAGTATTCGATATACTCAACACACTGGAATCTATAGCTGCATTCATAATAATTTACCTCAACTTATGCGTTGGAACGAGCATTGTTATAGGCAATGCGTTGATTTTTGCTGTAAGGGGTTCGCTTGAAGCAGTCTTTGGAAAAGATTTGCCCACGTTCCTTGTTCCGTTGTTTAGTAACTTCTTCCTTAAGATTACGCAGGATCCAAGGCTTGTCTTTCAAAAGTCTTTCGCTAGCTGGAACTGAACCATTTTCAGATTCGATACGGATGTCAGTGAATGCCCAGTTTGTTGAAAAAGTCTGTGGACCAAGGCGAACGTGATAACGGCCCTGGTCGTCGCGTGTAATGAATTCACGAAAAGGGGTTGTATAGCGCTTTTGCATCACACACCTCCGGCTAAGTGTTTTTTCTCAATGTATGTTTCGATGAGAGTAATGATGTTTCGATGATCTTCACTGACAGTGAAGTCGTGGTACT
>NZ_JVOR01000070.1:0-47854 GCF_001054715.1 Acinetobacter sp. 243_ASPC
CGACTGTTTGGGGTTGTATAGTCAAGTAATTAAGTGCATGTGGTGGATGCCTTGGCAGTCAGAGGCGATGAAAGACGTGATAGCCTGCGAAAAGCTCCGGGGAGGCGGCAAATATCCTTTGATCCGGAGATGTCTGAATGGGGAAACCCACTTATCATAAGATAGGTATTGCATGATGAATACATAGTCATGCAAGGCGAACGAGGGGAAGTGAAACATCTCAGTACCCTTAGGAAAAGAAATCAATTGAGATTCCCTTAGTAGCGGCGAGCGAAAGGGGAACAGCCCATTAAGTTGTGTGTGTTCTAGTGGAACGCTCTGGGAAGTGCGAACGTAGAGGGTGATATTCCCGTACACGAAAGGGCACACACAATGATGACGAGTAGGGCGAGGCACGTGAAACCTTGTCTGAATATGGGGGGACCATCCTCCAAGGCTAAATACTCCTGACTGACCGATAGTGAACCAGTACCGTGAGGGAAAGGCGAAAAGAACCCCTGTGAGGGGAGTGAAATAGATCCTGAAACCGCATGCATACAAGCAGTGGGAGCCGACTTGTTCGGTGACTGCGTACCTTTTGTATAATGGGTCAGCGACTTATATTCAGTAGCAAGGTTAACCGCATAGGGGAGCCGTAGGGAAACCGAGTCTTAATAGGGCGTATAGTTGCTGGGTATAGACCCGAAACCAGGCGATCTATCCATGAGCAGGTTGAAGGTTGGGTAACACTAACTGGAGGACCGAACCCACTGTCGTTGAAAAGCCAGGGGATGACTTGTGGATAGGGGTGAAAGGCTAATCAAGCCTGGTGATAGCTGGTTCTCCCCGAAAGCTATTTAGGTAGCGCCTCGGACGAATACCATAGGGGGTAGAGCACTGTTTCGGCTAGGGGGTCATCCCGACTTACCAAACCGATGCAAACTCCGAATACCTATGAGTACTATCCGGGAGACAGACTGCGGGTGCTAACGTCCGTAGTCAAGAGGAAAACAATCCAGACCGCCAGCTAAGGCCCCAAAATCATAGTTAAGTGGGAAACGATGTGGGAAGGCATAGACAGCTAGGAGGTTGGCTTAGAAGCAGCCACCCTTTAAAGAAAGCGTAATAGCTCACTAGTCGAGTCGGCCTGCGCGGAAGATGTAACGGGGCTAAAACTATGTGCCGAAGCTGCGGATGTAACTTTAAGTTACGTGGTAGGGGAGCGTTCTGTAAGCCGATGAAGGTGGATTGAGAAGTCTGCTGGAGGTATCAGAAGTGCGAATGCTGACGTGAGTAACGACAAAACGGGTGAAAAACCCGTTCGCCGAAAGACCAAGGGTTCCAGTCCAACGTTAATCGGGGCTGGGTGAGTCGACCCCTAAGGCGAGGCCGAAAGGCGTAGTCGATGGGAAATTGGTTAATATTCCAATACTTCTGTGTAATGCGATGAGAGGACGGAGAAGGTTAGGTCAGCCTGGCGTTGGTTGTCCAGGTGGAAGACAGTAGGCATGCATCTTAGGCAAATCCGGGGTGCTCTATGCTGAGAGTCGATAGCAAGCTAGTTTACTAGCGAAGTGGCTGATACCATACTTCCAAGAAAAGTCTCTAAGCTTCAGTTACACAGGAATCGTACCCGAAACCGACACAGGTGGTCAGGTCGAGTAGACCAAGGCGCTTGAGAGAACTCTGCTGAAGGAACTAGGCAAAATGGTACCGTAACTTCGGGAGAAGGTACGCTGTTGATGGTGATGGGACTTGCTCCCTGAGCGATTGACAGCCGCAGAAACCAGGCCGCTGCAACTGTTTATTAAAAACATAGCACTCTGCAAACACGAAAGTGGACGTATAGGGTGTGATGCCTGCCCGGTGCTGGAAGGTTAATTGATGGGGTTAGCGTAAGCGAAGCTCTTGATCGAAGCCCCAGTAAACGGCGGCCGTAACTATAACGGTCCTAAGGTAGCGAAATTCCTTGTCGGGTAAGTTCCGACCTGCACGAATGGCATAATGATGGCGGCGCTGTCTCCAGCAGAGGCTCAGTGAAATCGAAATCGCTGTGAAGATGCAGTGTACCCGCGGCTAGACGGAAAGACCCCGTGAACCTTTACTGCAGCTTGACATTGAACTTTGACCTTACTTGTGTAGGATAGGTGGGAGGCTTTGAAGATGGGACGCCAGTTCCATTGGAGCCATCCTTGAAATACCACCCTGGTAATGTTGAGGTTCTAACTCTGCCCCGTAATCCGGGGCGAGGACCATGTCTGGTGGGTAGTTTGACTGGGGCGGTCTCCTCCTAAAGAGTAACGGAGGAGTACGAAGGTGCGCTCAGCGTGGTCGGAAATCACGCGTAGAGTATAAAGGCAAAAGCGCGCTTAACTGCGAGACCCACAAGTCGAGCAGGTACGAAAGTAGGTCTTAGTGATCCGGTGGTTCTGTATGGAAGGGCCATCGCTCAACGGATAAAAGGTACTCTGGGGATAACAGGCTGATACCGCCCAAGAGTTCATATCGACGGCGGTGTTTGGCACCTCGATGTCGGCTCATCTCATCCTGGGGCTGAAGCAGGTCCCAAGGGTATGGCTGTTCGCCATTTAAAGAGGTACGCGAGCTGGGTTTAGAACGTCGTGAGACAGTTCGGTCCCTATCTACCGTGGGCGCTGGAAATTTGAGAGGATCTGCTCCTAGTACGAGAGGACCAGAGTGGACGAACCTCTGGTGTACCGGTTGTGACGCCAGTCGCATCGCCGGGTAGCTATGTTCGGAAGGGATAACCGCTGAAAGCATCTAAGCGGGAAGCCTACCTCAAGATAAGATTTCCCTAGGAATTTATTCCTCTAAAGAGCCGTTCAAGACTAGGACGTTGATAGGTTGGATGTGGAAGCATAGTGATATGTGAAGCTGACCAATACTAATTGCTCGTGAGGCTTGACTATACAACACCCAAACAGTTGTTGTATCAAGATAAATTCGATACGAATACTTGATTTAGTGAAAGCTAGAACATAAAATACCGACTCAATATTCCAATCCGTTAAACTCATTTGGTACAAAGTACGGCACATACTGTGAAATACAATCCACAGTCTAAGTAAGACCCGAAAATGTCCATAAACAGTTTGCTGGCGACAATAGCAAGAGTGAACCACCTGATCCCTTCCCGAACTCAGAAGTGAAACCTCTTCGCGCTGATGGTAGTGTGGCGTTAGCCATGTGAGAGTAAGTCATCGCCAGCTTTTAAATACGWAAGCCCCCTTAACATACGTTAAGGGGGCTTTTTTATGCCTAAATGAAAGGGAAAGAAAAAAGAATAGAAGATTAAGAAAATAAATAAAAAGTGCATATCAAATTAGAAAATACAAAATCTGCCCAGCACATCGATCACTTTACGTTATGATGAATGAAAACGGAGGGATCTTGTGTGCAGTTTAAAGTAATAAGCGCGAGCGATTTAACGCATAATCAAAGAGAGCAAATCGCAAAATTATGTTTTGAGGCTTTTGATGAAGATCCTTGGAGCCAATATGCATTTATGCAAAATGCTGTGCATGTTATTGGATCAGTAGATAATGTGATTGTGTCACATGCTTTATGGACAAAAAGAAACTTCACTGTAAATACGCTTCAGAATATTGAAACGGCATATGTTGAGTATGTCACTACCGATTTGAGTATGCGGGGTAAAGGCTATGCATCGCAGTTACTTAAGTATTTAATCCATTATTTAACTCTGAATCAGTATCCTCTTGCAGCTTTACAGCCTGAAGACGATGAGTTTTATAAAAAACTAGGTTGGTTACCATGGAAAGGTAATCTATACGTTCAAAATGGGCAGTCGTTGTACCAAACTGAAGACGTCGAGATTTTACTTTATCCATTGAATAAGGAGATTGAGGCACATCTCAAGTCACAACATCAACTTCTGTGTACAGACTGGAGAGAAGGTGAGCTTTGGTAAATGAATCAGATTTTATGATGAGATTTGACATGCTTATTTTGATTCTGAATAATGCATGAGAATCATTCCAACGCTAATAAGGATAGTTATGTCTACCGATCCACACTTCAAAACGCCTGAAAATCGTGGTGTTGCAGTTTATGCGAATAATGCTGATGCCATTGGTAATACGCCCTTAGTACGAATTAACCGTATTATTCAAACGGGTGCAACCGTGTTGGCAAAGGTAGAAAGCCGTAATCCTGCATTTTCTGTGAAATGTCGTATCGGTGCTGCACTGATTGCCGATGCTGAAAAGCGTGGTGTGCTTAAGCCGGGCATGCACATTGTGGAGCCAACAAGTGGAAATACTGGTATCGCATTGGCATTTGTGGCCGCTGCGAAAGGTTATCCAATTACACTCACAATGCCTGCAAGTATGAGTCTTGAGCGTCGTAAAGTGCTGAAAGCCTTTGGTGCGAATCTGGTTTTGACAGAGCCAGCGAAAGGTATGAAAGGTGCTGTCGATGAAGCTGTCAGACTGGCAACCGAGCAACCTGAGCTCTATTTTTTACCTCAGCAATTTGAAAATCCTGCAAATCCGAAAATTCATGAAGAAACGACCGGGCCTGAAATTTGGGAAGCCACGCAAGGTCAAGTGGATATTCTGGTAGCTGGTGTAGGAACTGGTGGTACGATTTCAGGTATTTCGCATTATTTTGAAAAAATACAAAACAAACCGATCTATTCGGTTGCAGTTGAGCCGGCAGAATCTCCAATTATCTCTCAAACCAGACGTGGTGAAGCCATCACTCCAGCTCCTCATAAAATTCAGGGAATTGGAGCGAACTTCATTCCAAAAAATCTAGATTTAGATATAGTCGATGAAGTGATCACGGTCGAGAGTGCAGATGCGATTGAGTGGGCACGCAAGTGCGCAACTCAAGAAGGGATTTTGGTGGGGATATCATGTGGTGCAGCATTGGCTGCAGCAGCAAAAATTGCTGAAAGACCAGAAAATGCTGGAAAAACAATAGTCGTGATTTTACCTGATGCGGGTGAGCGTTATTTGTCTTCTGCACTTTTTGAAGGCATGTTTGAAGAGTAATATCAAGAAGGAAGAAGCCTATGTCGGGCTTCTTCTGATTTGGGTATCGTTCAATAGGTTATACTAAAGTTCCTTTTTTAAAGTTTTTTCAAAACGTTTGACAGATCGCGCATATTTCTTAGCTTTGTGTCTTGTCCAAAAGCTCGATTTATATCCTGTTGGTCCTACATTATAGTAGGCGCTGGCTTTAAACCAACTTCCAGCCATGCTGTTATAGCGTTCTAAAATATAAGCACTACATTGAATATTGGTATATTCGTCCAACAAGTCGCCCGGACAGCTCTGTTGCCAGTAACTTGGAATAATTTGTGCCAGACCGACGGCTCCACCTGAAGAACGAGCGTAGGAATTATAATTCGACTCTTGACGAATCGTGGCTGCAATTAATAGTGGTGGTACATTATAGCGATCTGCACTTTGAATAATCATAGGTGAAATACGGTTCGCTGCATTCGGGGAAACTGAATAGGCACGCTGTAGTCCGTGAGCAAGTTTATTTGAGCGTTCGACTACGGTTCCACTGTGTGGTCCTAGTGTCGTACATCCTGTAAAAATCAGACCGATTGTCATCACACTTAAGGTTTTTAAAGAATGAATCGGATTAATAAGAAATTTATGTTTATAAGATAACTGCGTAAATAAAGCCAAGGTGACGATCTATCAGAAATACTATTGTTCTGGATAGTAGTGATAAGCACATTTGAGGTCAATATATGATAACTTTTCATAACAACATGTTGCTCGCAACAGTAAAATGATGCTTATAAGCAAAATAAGTGTTTTAACGCACGCTAAACTATGAAAGAAATTGCACTCAAGCTAATAATGTAGGACATCAAAAATGAAGTGGATGGTTATTGCGCAGTATTCATTTCCCTATGAAGCACACATTGCAAAGGCTCGACTGGAATCGGTTGGTATTCCAGCATATATTGAAAATGAACATACTATTAATATGTATTGGCTGTATTCAAATGCTTTAGGCGGGGTACGTGTTTTAGTGCCTGATGAGCAGGTAGAAACGGCACGTTATTTAATTTCTCAAGATTTTAGTCAAGATCTAGATGATGAACTGAATCTGACTTCGGTACGATGCCCAAAATGCAACAGTACGCAAATTGAGCCATTTACTCAAGGCAAAAAAGCAGCTTTCATTGCGTTTTTTGTGATCAATGTTCCATTATTTATATACAAGCACGGCATGCGCTGTAAAGCATGCCAGCACTTTTTTAATTAATATTTTGTTTGCTATTGATGCTTTAAGTCCACCAGTATCTCAAAATATGAAAGAAAATCGGCGCTGAAAAACAAACGGAGTCGATACGATCCAGCATCCCGCCATGACCTTGAATCAATTGTCCCCAGTCTTTAACACCGCGATCGCGTTTGATTGCAGACATTACCAGTCCGCCAAAAAAGCCAAAAATACATACCACTAAACCAATTGCTGCTGCCTGCCAAAGATTAAAAGGCGTTAACCATTTCATGGCCACACCTAATGCGCTCGCCAGTATAACCCCACCAATTAAACCTTCAATCGTTTTAGACGGAGATAAAATAGGCGCAACTTTATGTTTGCCAAAGAGTTTGCCGCAGACGTATTGCAGTACATCTGAAGCTTGCACCACCATAATTAACCATATTGCCAGCCAGATTTTATCTCCATGAAAGTGAATTAAATTCAAATTGAGAAGTGCGGGCACATAAGAAACACAAAAGACACAGATCATCAGACCCCATTGAATTTTTGCACTTCGCTCTAAAAAATGTTTAGTATCTTCTTGTTTTAAACTTGCAATTGGAATAAGTAAAAAGGCGTAAAGTGGTATAAAAATAGAATATAACCCATACCAATCGGTATAAACCAAGTAATACTGATATGGAATCATAAAATAAAATGAAATGAGTAGAGGGAAATAATCACCACGTCGGGTCGGCAGTAGACTAATAAATTCACGTAAAGCAAATAACGAAATGAGCCCAAACAGCACAATAAATGCAATTTTTCCAAGCAAAATAGCGGTTGCAAGTACAATCAGCATGATCCACCATGCATTAATGCGTGCATTTAAATTGTCAATCACAGGGGAGGCTTGAGTGCCAGCGCGTTGCTTTAAAACAAAACCGATACTCGATGCAATAAGCAAAACGCCTGCAAAAATAGCAAAAAGCAGATAGGTTTGATATAAATTATGCGCCATCATTGGTATTCCGCCTGTTTAAGTTTAAGCAGTTCATCTTGAGCAAGGCTTAAAAAATGGTCTTTGTCTAATGCAGAAGATACTTGCAACGGACATCCAAAAATGACGCTAGAGAGTAACGGTAAAGGAATAAATGCACCTTTTGGCATGACTCGTTTCAGGTTTGAAATCCATACGGGTACAACTTCCACCTCGGGAAATGCCTGACTTAAATGATATAAACCACTTTTAAATTCAAGTAGTTCAATATCATCGTTTAAATTACGTGTGCCTTCAGGAAAAAAGATGATCGAATAGCCTTCTTGTAACACATCTTTGACGGGCTGTAAGGGATCTTCATGATGTTCTCGTTGGCGTTTAATGGTCACACCAGAGAATGTATCTTGAATTAAAAAGCGTCTGAAACCATCTTTTAACCAGTAATCCGATGCTGCAATGGGTCGGGTTTGTCTTCGAATCGCTTTGGGTAGTGATGACCAGAGCAAAATAAAATCGATATGGCTGGTGTGATTGGCATAGTAAATTCGTTGTTTCATTTCTGGTGCACAGCCCAACCAGACACTCCGTGCACCCGTCAATAACCGTGCACTGCGACGAATAATGAGCGAAATTAAACGCGCAAAAAGTCGACTGATTGTTGAGTTTGTGCGGGTAGTAGGATCAGATTGAGCAGGTATTGTCATTTTTATCTCTATGAATAGCCAGATATCATTTGAATCAAACTCATCATTAACATAGCGTATTGCAGCACAAGAAGAACAATTTGTAGTTTAAATAATCGCTTGCATCCATTTAAACGCTCTGTCCAAGTTCGACCTGCTTTACTGTTTGGCATTAATTTTAACGCGATTAAAGCCAAATCCAGATCATGAGTTCGTTCATTTAGCATTTTGGGGTCATGCTCAGCCAAGTAAAGCAAAAGTTCTGCATCGAGTTTGACACGGATAGAGACATAAAGATGACTAAATATCAGAATAAAAATTACAGCAAAATAACCCCATATCCAGATTGTTGGCCAGAGCGCATAAAAGAAACATAAAATGCATAACACAAAAGCCACATAGCCTGCCATCAACAATGAATGGGTGCTTTGTAACACTTTTGCGAGTACAACAAACTGCATTTGCATGATTAAAACTCCAACTTTTGAGCATAGTCATGTAGACATTGCATTTGCTCAATGTTCAAACGTACCCATGGTCGCTCCGTTTGAACGATACGTAGTGCATCTTCTGGATCACGTGCAAAGTTTTGATCAATCAGCCAGGCACACAAAATAGCGGTACTGCGTGAATAACCGAGTGCACAGAAAACAAGTAATTCATAAGGTCTTTCTGCTGCTTTAGATTTTTGAACGAGATCATCAAAAATACGCACTGCATATTTTAACTGTTTGGGTTGAAGCGGAATAAGATCTAGACTGAAATATGCTTGATAATGTTTTTGTGTGTGAACAGGCAATTCCGCGCAGCAATCAAATAATGCAGTATAGTTCTTTGCCACAGATGACGTTGGTATTCTACCCAGATAAAGATTTCCAGATTGATAAGTCAAAATTTTGGAATCTTCTGGATGTTTTTTGGTCCAAAGTCGACTATTTAGCCAAGCCATTACCAAATAAGGCCCCAACAATAAAGTCGCTGCATGCGTTAAGCGACCGTTGGCTTGTTTCTGAAAAAAATGCGGTCTGACCAACAGATATGCCAATCCGACAATGGTTAAACTGACGGCAGGATAGAGCAACCAGAGTGTCCAGCTGGCATAATAAAATGCAATAAAGCTAAGCCCTAAAGCGCCAACAAGATAATAACTAGCCAGACGAATATGCCGTGATGTACGGTACTGAAGTGCATCCGCTTGATAAGGTGCTTTGACATGAAAAGGGAACAGCCAAATACATAAGGCGCCCGCCAACACACCTGTTGGAATATCGATAAAATGATGTTGCCATGTCGTCAGCACTGAAAGACCAATCAAAAAGGACCACAGATCTACGATCCATTTATATGGAGCAACTACATGCCGACGGTAGAAATCCCACAAAATAACCAGAAGCACAATATGCAAAGAGGGCGCCTGATTAAATGGCTTGTCAAACCCCATCAGCACATCAAACCAAACACCAAAAAAACCATCAAGTGCGGGCCGATCAAAGCTAAATTTAAGCGGGAAAAGTAAGAAGCAACTTACAGCAATTAGCTGTGCGGTGAATAATCTTAGCGCATGTTGTTTAAGTTCTAAGCGATTCCAGCACAATAGCAACGATAAACCATAAAATAGATCAATCGACCAATATGGAACAATCGTCCAAGGCCATAGCGGAATTTTATGCTCCCAGTCAAATATAATACTTCCAACGTAAGGGAGATTGTCCGCATATTGATTGGCAAAGCCATAACTTAAGAAAAAAAAGGGTGCTAAAAAAACTAAACAGAGAAGTCCCCATTTCCATGTGCCAGCCTGTAGTTCAAAATCTTGCTGCATACGCGTCTTTCTCTGATCTCTATTTGATTTTTTGGGCAACCGATACACTAAATATTCCAAATTCATCAATACATTGATCAATTTTTTTAAATCCGGCTTCTTCTACCAACGCATCAATTTCGGCTTGAGAACGTAAACGCATCACCCAAGCATCTCCCTGACGGTGTGAGGTGAGTGCACGAGCTATAAATTCTTGTTGAGGATGCCAGATCTGACCGGTGTAAATAAGGTAGCCTTCTTTTTCAATGGCTTGAGAAAGACCACGAAGTGACTGTCTGAGTAGATCATTATCACTAAAAAGCTCGTACAATCCAGAGACCACAGCCAAAGTGATTTTAGGCTCAATACTCGCCAGTGAGGCTTCATCAAAGGCATCACCTTGTTTAAATACTGCAATATCTTCCAAACCACGAGAGCGAATTAGTGTATTACCTGCATTTACGTTCAGTGGGCTGTAATCTCTTAAAAGCACATGGGCTGGGCGCACAGAGAGATTTTGTATAGCATCGAGAATATATCGGCCATGACCTGCGGCGATATCTAATAGCCTAAGCGGTTTTCCTGATTGATTCAGTTTTTCTGCATATTGAATAAGTAACTGCTCGATATGTTGCTTGCGTATACGAATTCCTCGCCAGCCTATGGCATTTAAATATTGTCGATCAATCAGCTTACCCAATATAGAGGTGCTTTCTGGCTGGTTGCGATAAACAAAATCAAGGGTACTTCCTGAGTCATATCCTGTATCTTCACCCAATTGAAGCCCTTTAGAAAATCGGCTGCCTATTTTTAAATTTTGCTTTGTGATCGACCAAAACCAGTGTTTCAGTGAATTACGAGGAAAAGGCGTACTTAACTGTTCAGCGGTCGCACAGCTTGGCCCGACTTTATCGGCATCTAATATATCTGGCGCGGTATAAGCGTGTGCGAAGCATTGGAGAATATAGCGGCGGATTTTATGTACCGCAATATTGCGGTGCTGCTCTCCCAAAGTATCGTGATAAAAGCCTTCAAGTATATGGAATTCTTTATTGGGATGTGCCAGCCGCTGATAGAAAAGCTGTTGAGGTTTGCGATGTACGACAAAATCTGCACCCGAACATAACACTTGGGTAGGCACAAAAATGTGTTGAGCATCGTCAACGATACGTTGAGCAGCTGCATACAACCCAAGTAACATGCGCACTGAAATTGCTTTGGCAATCTGTGGATCTTGAGCATAGTCCGTTGCACGTTCGCGGTCATGCGTGAGCATGTTGGCTTTCACATAACTGGTAATAAAAAAGTTACCTTTTATCTTGCTGAGTAATGACAAGCCTGGTTTTGCAAACGGAACATAGAGCTTAATATCAAAAGCAGGTGAGGCAAGACACAGTGCCCGAAGTGGTGGGGCATAATCATGTACCCATGTGGCAGCTAAAACAGCGCCTACACTCTGTGCCACAATGGCGATATCGGATGTTTTGATCTGATACTCAGCTTCGATATGTCGCATAAAGTATTGAATATCTTTGACACAAGCCGAAAAACTTGGTGCATCTCCACGTTCGCCGGGTGATTGACCATGTCCTCGCGCATCCCATGCAAAAAAATCAAAATCTGGAAGATTCAGCTCTTCAACCAAGTGTGCCATACGTTCAGAGTGCTCATGACCCCGATGAAATAATAAGATGGCTTTTTTTGCAGGTTGATGTGCCGCCGCCCAGCGCTGATAAAACAGGGTAGTTCCGTCATGTGTGATAAATTGATGATGACTGTTGTGATGCATAGTATTTTGTCCTGTTTATTATTTTGAATGAATTGCGTGTCGAACTCGATTGGATATCGTGAGCATTAAAAGTAAAGCCATAATACCTAAGAGGCCGTTTGCTACAGAATGAAGGATCTGCTCTGAAATGATGGAATTCAACTTACTTGCCAAAACAATCCAGAGGGCAAGAAGACTAAAACAGAATGCTCGATCACTTTTACCCATGGGGCCATCATAGCGTCGTGCTTGACCAATAAGTGGCGCCATTACACCCGCATATTCACTTAAAATAGCCATAAAAATGACCGCCACTAAAAGTATCGGCTCGATAAAACCAAACGCGATAAAGCAGCCGTAGAGCGCCGTATCGGAAATCACATCACACAGCTCGTTTAGGTAAGCACCTAGCATTGTTTGCTGGTTGAATTCTCGTGCCAACATGCCATCTATAGCATTGAAACCCATACGCACCAACATCCAGAGCGGAATGAATAACCAAATCAAATAAGGCGCTATATTTTCATGTAACAGCAAATAGGCTGCCAGAGCGACAGAAATCAGCAATGCGAGTACTGTAACTTGGTTGGCGGTTACTCCCTTGTGATAGAGCTGTTTTACCAAAGGTCGTAAAAGATTCTGAAACGCTGGTTTTAATTGATAAATTGAAGGCATTTTTCGTTTTTTTAGTTCAATCTAAAACTTATTCTTATCATTTTGACTTATAACTTACAAGCTGATGCCGAATTTAACTAAAATAGCCTAAGTAATTTTAAAATCTATATAAAAGAATTTATACTCAATTTGCTTTCAATAACTGGACTAAAACAACATGACACCTGCCTGTAAGCTTCTTAAAAATCAAAAGATTGAATTTAGTCTGCATGAATACGAACACGATCCGCAGGCTAAAAGTTTTGGTCTGGAAGCCGCCGAAAAATTGAATCTGAATGTCGAAGATGTGTTTAAAACACTCTTAGTCACCGACGACAAAAACTATTTCGTTGCGATATTACCTGTTAATCATCAGCTTAATCTAAAAAAAATTGCGTCGGCTTTGGGCTGTAAAAAATTACATATGTCGGATCCTAAAGAAGCGGAACGGCTGACTGGATATTTAGTGGGGGGGATTAGTCCGCTTGGACAAAAGAAACGACTTAAAACAGTCATTGATGCAACTGCGATCAATAAACCCAAAATTTATGTCAGTGGTGGAAAGCGTGGTTTAGACATTGGCGTTTCACCACAAGATTTGTCCAAACTTCTTGGCGCAGCATTTGCCGATTTACTCGATATCTCATGATATTTAAATGAATGTCTTTAAATGGTCGTGAAAGCTTCATTAAAATGACATCTTGACTGCGCAAAATCAGTCAACTTTTTTTAATGCCTAAACAAAATGAAAACAAGAATGCTGCTTTTGATGATCTTGACGGGGAGTGGGTTGATCGGACTGACAGGCTGTAATGACAGTTCGAATGATGATTCGACTACCACAACTTCAGTTACAACCAACACATCTGGTTATTTTCAGACCAAAACACCGTATCAGGCGCAGCAGAGCATTGCTAGCTATCAGGCAGCACCGGCTGGATTTGAGCCCGTATTTACAGAACTGGTTGCGCGTCATGGTTCACGCGGTCTATCGAGTATGAAATACGACTTGGCATTGTACAATCTCTGGAAACAGGCCAAGACAGACAATGCATTAACACCATTGGGAGAAAAGCTCGGCTCAGATATTGAAGCGATGATGAAAGCCAATATCGTCCTTGGTTACGGCGTCGAGGGAATTCGCCAACCGGGTTATGGCAATGAAACTGCACTGGGGATAGACGAGCATCGCGGGATTGCAGATCGTTTGCTGCAACGCTTACCACAGCTTTTTAATGTCTCTGCGATGGGAAATCAGGATATTCTGGTGCAAAGTTCGGGGGTAGACCGAGCCGTAGACAGTGCCAAATTTTTTAGTAATGAACTTATACGCCAAAATGCCGCTTTATCAGGCAAAATTCGTCCTGCAAGCTATACGATTTTAAATACAAGTCTTAGTCCAACTGTTCAAGATCAGGGCATCGATCGCTTCTTACTGTATTTTCACAGCTTAAATAAAGACACTGATGCAAGCGAAATCAATTCAAGCTTCAAACAACGCATTTTTGACGCCAGCATGAATTATCAAAACTTTGAAAGCAATGATCTTCAGTTACAGCAAAAGCTCAAACAACTTTCTAGTCAAACGCAAGCGCAGCAAGTTGCACTGACAGTGCTAGCTCCACTTTTTAAAGATACATTTATTCAGAAGTTGGGAACGCCAGGTTATACCTTTAGCAACACGGGCTCTTTTTCAGCCACAGCATCAGACGGCACTGTTGTTACGGAAAAAGGCAAAGGCAAGAATACCATTAGTAGTGCAGTTGATGCTGCGGCATATTTATATGAGTTATATTCGATTGCACCGGGCATGAAAAAAGAATTGGTCAATACAGATTTTGCTCAATATATGCCACGAGAAGCAGCTAAATTTTATGCGGAATATAATGATGCCAACGATTTTTATGAAAAAGGACCAAGTTTTAGCGAGTCTAATCAGGTTACGAGTATGATGGCTCAAGGCTTGAAGCAAGACTTTTTTAACCAAGTCGATGCTCTAATGAATCAACAGCAGTCACATAAAGCGGTTTTACGTTTTGCACATGCCGAAATCATCATCCCATTGGCGACTGCGTTTGAACTCAAAGGCATGATGACGCCGTTACCGCTTGTCCAAACTTATTCATACAGCAACAGCGCATGGCGTGGTGAAGATATTTCCCCAATGGCAGCCAATATGCAGTGGGATATTTATCAAAATGCGCAAGGTTATACCTTGGTCAAAATGCTTTACAACGAGAAAGAGACCTTATTTAAATCGAATTGTGACTATGCTCGCTACGCACCGAATAGCTATTTTTATGATTATCTGAAATTGAAACAGTGCTACAACATTTCAAATTTTTAACAGATTTTGCGTGGGCAGCAGTGTTTGACTGCTGTCCAATTCTTACATTTAGTTTCATAGATTTCTTATAAAAACAATATTTTCTGATTGATTTGATTAAAAATGTTGAATAATAGACTATATTTTGTTTAAAAAATAATCAAAAATGTTTCATTTATTAAGATCAGCCCGCAAAGGACGATTTATTGGTTACTCTAAAAAACAACAAATTATAAACAAAGGGGAAAAATATGCTGATATTTCACTCGTTTTCTGTTCAGGGCGCGCTTTTTGATATGGATGGTACAATGTTTGATACTGAACGACTTCGGTTTCAAACATTGAAACAGGCATCTCAAGAACTCCTTGGGCAGAGCTTTTCAGATGATTACTTAATGCAGTGTTTGGGTTTAAGTGCCACCACAGCAGAGCAGTTGGCCAAAGAGCGCTACGGCGAGCACGTTCCTTATCAGAAGATTCGCCAGCGCGCCGATGTGCTCGAACTCGAACGTGTCCGTAACGAAGGTGTACCGATTAAAAAAGGCTTGGTGCAAGTTTTGGAGCGTTTACGCAAATCGGGATTACGTATGGCAGTTGCCACGTCGAGCCGCCGAGCGATTGCAGAAGAATATCTGATTAATGCCAATGTATATAAGTTTTTTGATGTGCTGGTTTGTGGTGATGAGGTGACTTGCGGTAAACCGCATCCTGAAATTTTTGAAAAAGCGGCAGAACAGCTCAACCTCAAGCCGACGCAATGTTTAATGTTCGAAGATTCTGAAAATGGCATTTCATCTGCACATGCAGCGGGTGGTGTGACTATTTTGCTCAAAGACATTAAAACGCCAAATGACAACATGCTTTCAAAAGCAAATTTTTACTACGAAACCATGTATGACTGTTTGCATGATCTGGATCAATTTGTCGCAACGATGGACATGCCTGAACTCGATGCGTCATTTCCGCAGTCATTAAATCAGCTCACCGTTGGTATTCATGGTTTTGGGGCAATCGGCGGCGGATATCTGGCTCAGATTCTCTCGCATTGGGATGGTTATACACGACCGCAGCGCATCTTGGCTTCCACCAGAAATTCCTTATATCGTGAAGCCGTCAATGCATTTGGTACCTACTGTATCCGTTATGGGCAACGTTCTTATGATGAGCGTATAGAATACATGTCGGTGATCGATGCCGATAATGAACAACAAATGCTGGATATGTACCTCGAATCGTCTTTGATCGCGTTATGCTTACCCGAACAAGCGATTCAAGATGAAGCCAAAATCATTGCAAAAGGCCTCTATGCACGTTATGCCTCCCAAACAATGCAAAATCATCATCCACTGACGTTTTTAATTATTTTAAATAAAGTCGGCGCTAAAAAGATGGTGATCGATCATATCCGTGACGCTTTGGCTCAGCTTTCAACCGTTGAGATTGCAGAACAAATCATGCAACAGCATTATTTCTGCGACACGGTGGTTAACCGCATGGTTTCAAAATTGTCAGAGCAAAATCTATATCGACAACTTAAGATTAAATACAACTTTTTTAAGCAATATCAGTCGGATGTAGAATGCGATAATGTCGAGATTGAAGATACGTCTAAGTTATCGAGTGAGCAAGAGCATCAAGCTGCGATGTATATCGATGATATGCGTCGAAATTTTCAGCCAAGCCATATTTTGCAAACGATGGATCTGATTTTGTTCAATAGCGAAGTAGATATGCCAATTTATGTAGAAAATTGCAGTCCGCTTTTAGCTAAATTAAGGCAAGTCATCCGAGTAGATAACATTGCAGATATTCAATTGATCAAGAATCGTTTATGGAACGGTGTACACGCCATGATCGCTTGGTATGCAGCGACGCTCGAACACGACACCATTGGAATTGCGATGGGAGATTCACGTGTAAAGGATTTTGCTGATGCATTGATCGGTAATGTGCAGGCGGGATTGAGTCGGCAGTTGCCTCATCGTGAAAAAGATTTACAGCGTTTGGCCAAAAGCTTCATCGAATCGTGCCAATACGCCTATAAAGACCCATGTGAACGTGTGGCACGCGATCCCTTACGTAAACTCAGTTATCCCGAACGTGTTTTTGGTTCGATTGCCATAAATCTTCAGCATGATCAATCTATCGATGTCCTAATTGTTGGCGCAGCGTTGGGCTATTACTACGCACAACATGCGCAAAAGCAGCCTTTAGCAACGATTCAGACACATTTACAGCAAACGCTAGATGCTATGAATATCGCTGCCAAGCACAAACATCTGATCAAGCAGCAAATCGTAAACTATTTAACCGAATGGAATGAAAACCCTGAACAGCTGCTGTCAACGAGTTTTTTGCAAGATGCATTAGAACATCATGCTGTAAGCGCTTGATCTAGACAATTGATTTCTAAATTTAAGCGCACTACAAAATCTAAAAGCATGTTTTAATATTGGTCTTAAAGTTTTCGGTGCCATGATGTGTTTATCAAGCCAAATCAGTTTGTTATACCAACCGAGCAACGTGATTATAGCGAATGGCACCGTGGACGCACACGTTATACACTATGGTATTTGTTGCTTGATCAGGTTAAACATGCAGAGATAATCAAACAGCTTGATCAGATCCGTCATCAGTTTTCGGACTGTTTAATAAAATCTTCAAACCGCCAATACCATATTACATTGTATATTGGCGGTTTTTTGACATGTGATGAGTCTATTTATAACGATGATTTTCCACAGTCATTGTTTGTCAAACAACAGCAACAGCTTGAATCTTTAAATTTATCTCATTCAATCACACTAAAGTTGACCGCTGTAAATAGCTTCGAAAGTGCGCTTTTTGTGCAGGTGAGTGACTCACTGCATCAACTCATATCGATCCGATCCGCTTTAAGATTAGCCCAACATACTGAAGTGGCTGCGCAAACATACTGTGCGCATATTACATTGGGGCTTTACGCTCAAAAAGTGATGGGACAAGATGTTTTGCAGCGTTTGGATGCATGTGCAGCACTTGATGTAGAACTCGAATTTGATCAAATCCATTTTGGTTATTACATTGCGCAAACACTGCAAGGCCCGTTACATTCACTTTATTGTTTTAATCTGGAATGATCTATGCTACAGCTGATCTTGGGCGGCGCACGCTCTGGAAAAAGTCGACATGCAGAGAAAACTGCTAAATCCTTTGCGTGTCCTGTGATTTATATTGCGACCGCAGAAGCGCGAGATGCTGAAATGCAGGAGCGAATTCGCCATCATCAATCACAACGGCCCGCCGAATGGAACCTAGTGGAAGCACCACTCGATTTAGTCGATCAGTTGCTGGCACATGATCATGACAATCAAGTGATACTGATTGATTGCTTAACGTTGTGGCTGAGTAATCTTTTAATCATAGAAGATGTGCATTTTCAGTCACAGCAATGCGATCGATTGGTTCAAATCTTACCGAGTTTAAAATCGGATGTAATCATGGTCAGTAATGAAACAGGCCTTGGTGTGGTTCCGATGGGGGAACTGAGCCGCCGTTTTGTCGATGAGTCAGGCCGATTACACCAGCGTTTAGGCGAGGTGGTCGATAAAGTAGAGTTTTGCGTTGCCGGTTTTGCAATGTGTTTAAAAGGAGAGGCATCGTGAATTGGTGGATGGCACAGATTACACCTGTAAATCAAATCGCACAGCAAATGGCCGAGCAGCGACAGCTTCAATTTACAAAGCCGGCAGGCTCACTTGGAATGCTTGAGCAGGTCGTGATTCAGCTTGCTGGATTACAAGGTACACCTCATCCGCAGCTTTGCAAGCCGTGGATCAGCATTTTTGCAGGCGATCACGGCATTATGCAAGAGCAGATTTCGGCCTTTCCGCAAGCGGTCACGCGCCAGATGCTACAAAACTTTGCAACAGGTGGTGCATGTATCAGTGTGATCGCACGTGAACACGCTGCTTACTTACAGGTGATTGATTGCGGAACGATGGGTGAGGCTTATCACATCGATGGTGTTGAAACCCATTGTATTCGTGCAGGAACAGCAAATTTTATTCAAACCCAAGCTATGACGGCATTCGAGTGTCAACAGGCATTAAATTTAGGGCGTGAAAGTGTCGAAAAAGCCCAGACCGCCCAAGCAGATATATACATTGCAGGTGAGATGGGTATTGGAAATACCTGTGCGGCTGCTGCGTTAGCCTGTTTACTTTTAAATGAAGATCCAGATCAGCTCACAGGCGTAGGAACGGGTATCGATGCAGATAAACTTAAACACAAAAAGGCAGTGATTCAAACTGCGCTGAATCTACATCGAGAAGCAAAAGGTAATGCCTTTCAATCACTGTGTGCAGTAGGCGGGCTTGAAATTGCTGCCATGACAGGCGCCTATATACGCGCAGCTCAATTAGGAATCGCGATGGTGGTGGATGGTTTTATCAGTTCGGTAGCAGCACTCTGCGCTGTACATTTAAATCCAGATGTTCGTCGGTGGATGATTTTTGGCCATGCCTCTGCCGAATACGGGCACCGCCGGGTGCTTGAAGCATTAAATGCAACTCCATTGCTCCAGCTTAATTTACGTTTAGGTGAAGGAAGTGGTGCGGGTGCAGCGCTTGGTTTGATTAAGCTTGCATGCAGCTTACACAATCAAATGGCCACATTTGCTCAAGCGGCTGTGTCGGATCATACAGGTTAACCGAAATGAATCTGCCAGTCATTCAACTCGATCTATTGCGCCACGGAGCCACCGAGCAAGGGCATACTCTACGTGGTCATATCGATGATGCACTGACAGCAGAAGGGCTTGCGCAGATGCAGGCATCAATCGATGCACATAGCAACCAAAACTGGCATGTGATTGTAAGTTCGCCTTTATTACGCTGTGCCCACTTTGCAGCGCCTTTGGCACAGCGCTTGGCTTGTCCATATATAGAAGTTGAGGCACTTAAAGAAATGTATTTTGGTGAGTGGGAAGGTAAAACCACCCAATCCATATATGAGCAATCACCCGAAGAATTGGCAAATTTCTGGCAGTGTCCTACACAGTACAGTGCTCCACAAGGTGAACGGCTAATCGATTTTCAAACGCGGGTTTTAAATGCCTTGAAAAAACTCATCGAACTGATGTCGATGCGGCATCAGTCGCATGCTTTGGTGGTGACGCATGGCGGGGTAATCAAACTATTACGCTGTCTTGCGCAGCAGCGCCCGTTAGACGAGCTCTTGACCATGCAAGCACCTTTAGGTGAGCTGGTTACACTGCAATTAAGCACTCAGGATGATCAGTTAATGATTCAAGAGATGTATCAATGATGCCGTTTTGGATTGCTTTACAGTTTTTGACGATTTTACCTGTACAGCTTGATCGCATGCCGACAGCAGAGGAAAATGCGCGAGCTGTATTGTTTTATCCTGTGGTTGGGCTACTTTTAGGTGGGCTTTTATACGCTCTGGCGCTGCTTCTTGTACCAGTGCCAACCATTTTAACAGCAGTGTTCATAACGCTTTTCTGGATAGGCCTGACAGGCGGATTGCATCTTGATGGTTTGGCAGACACGGCCGATGCATGGGTGGGTGGCTTTGGAGACAAAACCCGAACGCTTGAAATTATGAAAGACCCTGCATGCGGGCCTATAGGTGTATTAAGCTTAATTGCGCTGGTTCTTGTTAAATTGTGCTGTGTATATTTGCTTTTGATGCAAAGTCAGACACTATTTTTAATTTTTGTACTGGCACTGAGCCGCACGGTCCCTATATTACTGTTTTTGAGCACACCTTATGTACGCAAAAAAGGCTTAGGGCGCGATATTGCGGCAAGAATTCCTAGATTATATGCATACTTGATTTCAATCTTGATTGCACTGGGAGGCATCAACTGGGGCTTACGAGGTATGTTGGCTGTCTTGGTTTCGATAACGACCATTATTTTTTTGCGTAGATGTTTTATCAAACGTATCGATGGCATCACAGGAGATACCATCGGGGCGAGTATTGAAATTGTTGAAGCCATGCTCATCTTAAGTTTTGTTTTGCTTGGCTATTACTTGATGTAACCCGACTTAGGTGTTGAGAGTTTCAATTAACCTAGTAACTTGATAACCAGATGAATCAGGCTCGGACCAGCCACCACCATAAAAATACCAGAAAGTACCATCGTAAGGCTGGCAATCACGCCTTCATCTTTATGCCGGGCATAGGCTTTACTGGTGCCAAAACCATGCGCTGCATTGCCTAAAGAGGCACCTTGTGCCAGCGTAGAGCGTAAGCGCAAAATCGCCAATACCACATCACCGAGTACCATGCCTGTAATTCCGGTGATCATGGTAAAAACAATCACCAGTTGCACCGATCCACCGATGTATGCCGTGAGTGCCATGGCAAATGGTGTGGAAATTGAGCGCGACATTAAACTAAGCGTGGTTTGCTCATCAAAATGAAACCATCTTGCCAGATAAAATGCACTCACAATACCCGCCGTCATACCAATACATATTCCGAATCCGATTGCCAATGCATGACGACGGATGATACCCCGATATTCATAAATTGGAATAGCAAACGCGACAGTAGCTGGGCCAAGCATCCACACAATCCACTGGTTATCTTGCATATAGGTGTTATAGGAAATATTGAAAGCCACCAATATAAGTATGATGATGGCCGGCAATAATATGGCGGGTGAAAGCAGTAAATAGGGAAAGCGTTGGTGTAGGGCTTTGACCTGCACGTAACCAGCGAAGGTTCCGATTAAACACAAAAGTGATAGCATCATGACAATGACTCACTTTTACTGTTACCTTTGCCAAAGCGCAACGTATGTTGAAGCCATTGTTCAAGCTTAAAGCACAAATGGACTGTATATACGGTTGCAAGCATGACGCATACTGTACCAAGTACGACCGCCGTGATGAGCTGCAAGCCTTCGCTAAGAAAAAGCACTTTATAGTTCATTAGCCCGACCACACAGGGAACAAAAAATAGAACCAGTTCGCTCAAAATAAAATCTGAGCCCGATTTAATCCAGTTCAGCTTAAAAGTTCCACTGAGTAATCCGAGCAACACCAAAAATAACCCAATCACACCAGCCGGAATCGGAAGTTGAAACAGCTTTTGAATCAGTGATCCTATCCACCACAGCATGATCAAAAGGCCGATCTGTAAACTTATTTTTGCCAAAACCGAATAACGTGAGTTCATCACCAGAAGTATCCTAAACTTATGCGGGAGAAAGTGATGTAATTAGTTTAAATCGACTTTTTATATCAAATTATGAATAATAAAATTATAATTATGCTGTATTGGAATGTTTGATTGTGGATATTAAAGCCTTAAAAATTTTTGTGCAGATTGTTCAATCGCAAAGTTTTACACTTGCGGCTGAATATATGTT
The DNA here is from genome assembly GCF_001054715.1 of Acinetobacter sp. 243_ASPC. Taxonomy (NCBI): domain Bacteria; kingdom Pseudomonadati; phylum Pseudomonadota; class Gammaproteobacteria; order Moraxellales; family Moraxellaceae; genus Acinetobacter; species Acinetobacter sp. 243_ASPC. The sequence continues at coordinate 21,815 of NZ_JVOR01000070.1, forward strand.
TGTAACTCAACCGACCGTAAGTAAGGCCATTTCTCTTTTAGAGAACGAACTCGGAACAGCACTATTTAAAAAAGGCGAGGCAGGGCGTAAGCGTGAAATTGAACTGACCTATACCGGTGAACTCATTTATCAGCATGCATTAAAAATTTTAGCCGAACAAAAGAAAATCTATGAAACCCTAGAAGATATCAAGCAGCTCAAAAAGGGCAAGTTAACTTTAGGTTTACCTCCTTTAGGCTCGGTTCTACTTACTCCTTTAATTGCAATGTTTCATAAACAGTATCCCAACATTGAATTAAGTTTTTTAGAAGTGGGTTCCAATACCATTGAGCAGGCGATTTTAGCGAAAAAAATTGATGTTGGAATTTTATTGAGCCATCTCAATCCGGTACTTGCGACTATACCCATCATCGATTCTCCTCTGTATTTACTTGCAGCAAAAGATTCATACTGGAAACATCATGAAGCTGTGGTATTGAGTGATTTACGTGAAGAATCATTTTTGTTGTACGACGATAGCTTTACCCTGAACCATTTAATTTTACAAGCAGCACAACTTGAAGGCTTTCAACCCAAAATCGTATGTAAAAGTAGTCAGTGGGATTTTATTGCCAAGCTAGTCGAGTTTTCGATGGGTGTTGCACTGCTGCCAAAAATTTATTGTGATCAACTTGATGCCTCCAGATTTACGATAATCCCTTTGATCAACACACCGCTACGCTGGACCTTAAGTATGGCATGGAATACCTCCGTACCCATGACTAGTGCTACGCAAGCGTGGTTAAAGATTGTAGAGCAACATAAGCAGCAGATTGGATTTAAAAAATAACTTGAACAAATTATAAAAAAATATATTATAAAAATATATATTGTTTGGTGAGGCTAAGCACATGCACGAAGTTCTGTTGGCTTTTTTTGGAGGTACGCTTCTGGGGCTTACTGTTGTTGGATATCTATATGTTCATGGACGCATTGCCGGCATTAGTGGCCTAATGGCACAACAATTTGGCTCGGGCTTGCCAACAAAGACACCGGCATTTTGGTTTTTGTCTGGACTCATTCTCACCTCATTTGTAGTCGGGCTATTCTGGCAACCAGAAATTCAGCTTAATAGTCATCCCTTGATACTGATTATTGCGGGTTTACTGGTGGGATTTGGTACACGTTTAGGATCAGGATGTACCAGTGGACATGGCATATGTGGCTTAAGTCGATTGTCATTACGCTCAATCATGGCAACGTTTACCTTTATGCTCACCGGTTTTATCACGGTTTATGTATTACGTCATATCATTGGAGGATTCTAATGAAAAATCTCCTTGCATTTGCTTTTGGTGCTTTATTTGCTTTGGGTCTGTTAATCTCTGGTATGTCGAACCCTGCTAAAGTTTTGTCTTTTTTAGACTTATTTGGAAATTGGGATATCAGCCTTGCCTTTGTTATGCTGGGTGCTATTGTAGTCGCATTTCTGCCGTTTCAGCGCGCCATCAGACACCCAAAAACTTGGTTAGGTGAAAAAATTGATTTGCCTTCAAATCAGCAAATAGATAAAAAACTCATTAGTGGTGCGATCTTGTTTGGTGTGGGCTGGGGGATCGTAGGTGTATGTCCTGCACCTGCATTGACATTGATTGGGCTTGGGCACTTTCAGGTTGTGTATTTTGTGGTTGCCATGCTGATTGGCATGTATATTCATCGTAAATGGTTTGGAGTATAAGCCCATGTCTCTTATGAAGCCGCAAGTGACTGCATTTTTTGATGAGTCGACCAAGACGTTCAGCTATGTAGTGACTGATCCAGACACCAAAATCAGTGCCATCATAGATAGCGTGCTGGATTATGATGCTGCATCTGCAACCACATCGACCGTACATGCCGATCAGATTGTTGAGTATGTCAATCAACATCGCCTTAGTATTGCTTGGATTCTTGAGACACATGTACACGCTGACCATTTAACGGCTTCGCAATATTTAAAAGAGCAGCTGGGTGGCCGAGTGGCCATGAGTGAAAAAATTAGTACGGTACAAGACACCTTTAGCCACATCTATCATCTAAATGCAGAATCATTCAAAGCAAAGCATACTTTTGATTATTTGTTTAAGGACGGTGAACAGTTTCAAATTGGTAATTTACAGGCTTACAATATTCCAACGCCAGGGCATACGCCCGCTTGTTTAAGTTATGTGATTGGCGATGCTGTGTTTGTAGGAGATACCCTGTTTATGCCAGACTACGGCACCGCGCGCTGTGATTTTCCTAAAGGCAGTGCAAGCCAGTTATTTGACTCGGTACAACGCTTATATCAACTGCCTGAATCCACACGGATGTTTTTGTGTCACGACTATTTGCCAGAGAGCCGAAAAGACTATGTGTACGAAACTGATGTGCGTACGCAAAAGGTTCACAATGTGCATATACATGAAGGTACATCTAAATTTGATTTTGTCGAAATGCGTCAGGCGCGTGATGCAACATTGGCAATGCCCAAACTCATTTTACCGGCGATTCAGATCAATATGAATGCGGGGAAATTTCCAGAACCGGAAGCCAATGGTCAGCGTTACCTTAAACTTCCTTTGAATTACTTTAAAGTCTAAATTATGTCTAATCTTGAAGATCCGCGCGTTTTACTCGCGCTTGAACGTACTTTACTGGCATGGAACCGAAGCAGTCTTGCCCTGATTGCTTTTGGTTTTTTAATTGAAAAATCGACACTTTTGGTTCATTTGATTGATCCAGTGCGTTATCACGACAAAATTATTTTCAATCGCTGGTTAGGCGTGATCGTGATCGTGATGGGTGTTGTGGTCAGTATTCTTTCGATCCAGCAGTATCGAATAGCACTACGTTCTCTTACACCGCTCGAAATGATACCTGGGTACAAAACCAATCTTGCCAGTGTATTAAGCTATTTCACCATTTTAGGTGCAATTATGCTGATTATTTCATTTTGGATGTAGTTTTTAACAGTAGCCCTCGAGAGGACTACTGTTACCTAAAAAATAATATTGAAGCGCTTAATAACACGCTTATTATACGGGCCACCTAAGGCTGGCCTGTATCTGATGTGCCCAAGGGCAATATTAGACATTATGATTGCTGCGGATCGTATTGTTTTTCCTTAATCAATAATGCTGGAATTACACCGCAAATCAAATAGGCAGCGCCCATGACTAAAAAGCCTAAGCCGATGGAGCCGCCCGAGGCTAAAAAGCCAATAGTCGCAGGTGCAATTGCCGCACCCAAACGACCCACATTGTATGCGCCACCTGTAGCGCTACCGCGAATATGGGTAGGGAAGCTTTCCGTCATATAGGTGGCATTCACGCCGTAAGGAATGCCATATAAGAAGCCAAACGCAATCAAAAGGAAAAGAATATTATCTGGGGAGTTGTAAAACACAATGAGTGGAAGAAAGATTGCAGTTCCAATGGCACCAAAGGCATAGGTAAAACGCCGTCCAAGTTTATCTGCCATAAAACCTGCAAGAATTTTACCTAAGATCATTGCACTGTATGTTCCGACCATGTAGGCAGTCATTTGCTTAAACTTCATGCCTAACTCACTTTCAAGGTAAGAAGGCATCCAGTTATTTACGCCATAATAGCCAAATTGCAAGAAACCCGCAGTTAAAGCCCACAAAATAAACATCTTACGGTTTCGTGGGTCTGCAAAAATGCGTTTTAACGCACTTTCTTGCGTGTTGGTATTTTGCCCATTTAGATCGTTGCGAGAATGATACCAAGCTTGTGGTTCGGGAACTAAAAAATGCATCAATACTGCAATAAGTACCGGCACGATCGCAACGTAAAATAGCATTCTCCAGCCATGATCCGGGATAATCCAGCCTGCAAGTAGAGTTGCTACAATATATCCAACCGTCCAGCCCGCTTGAAGTGTACCTAGAACAGTTGTACGGTAGCGAGTTGGCACATACTCGGCCATGAGAGTATTACAGGCAATATAAAGTGAGCCTAAACCCAATGATGCAAAAAATCTTAAGATACTAAATTGTATGAAATTTTGTGTGAGTCCTAATCCACAAGTCAGCACTGAAAACAGCAAAATCGAAATCACAACAATCCGAACTCGCCCGAATTGATCACAGGCCCAACCGCCAAAAATTCCACCAATTGCCATTCCCGCAAGGGTAAAGCTACCGAGCATACCTGCTTGAACAGAACTTAATTGGAATTCAGCCTTGATGCTATTAAGGCTGTATGACAGCAACATCAGATCGGCGCCATCGACTAAAAGGGCAAGAAAAGCAAAAAAGAATGCGATTTTCCATGTATGAGGGCTGAGATTGACCTTATTTTTCATATTTTTCACTGCTCTGTTCCTTAAGCACAACAACCGATATATCTCGTTAGCACTGATGATAGTGCGAGATGAAATCGATGAATTTTCCGGATAGTAAAACAAGAAAATTATATTTTCAATTAAAATAAAATTAAATATCGCTATGCGGTATAATATTTTCTTATATAAGATAATGTTTTTGCTTACAAATCTTTTGTGTTGGAAAGTTTAATCTTTTATTCAGTTTTTAAATCAATTTGATGTTTCATTAAATATCTGTATTATTGAGTTTTCATATCGCTATGCGAAATATTTTGCTAGTGTTTAACTTTTAATACGCCATAATAATGGAAATAAGAATGGGTGCACTTCAAGGAATCCGTGTTTTAGATTTAACTCGTGTTTTGGCTGGCCCGTGGTGTGGCCAAGTACTTGCAGATTTGGGCGCCGAGGTCATCAAGGTTGAGCGGCCAAAAAAAGGCGATGATACGCGTGCTTGGGGGCCACCCTGGATGAAAGACAACACAGGCCAAAATACTCAAGAGGCTGCTTACTATCAGTCGACCAACCGCAATAAACTTTCGGTTGCCATTGATATTTCTACGCCTGAAGGGCAAGAGCTTGTTCGCAAACTTACAAAAGAATCTGATGTTTTGATTGAAAACTATAAAGCGGGTTCACTGAAAAAATATGGTTTAGATTATCAAACTTTGGCAGAAATAAATCCTCAGCTGATTTACTGCTCAATCACCGGTTTTGGTCAAACTGGCCCACGTGCACAAGAGCCGGGTTATGATTTTATCATTCAGGGTATGGGCGGTCTGATGTCTGTTACAGGTGAGAGAGACGATTTACCCGGTGGCGGCCCGCAAAAACTTGGGATTGCATTTTCAGACATTACCACGGGCCTATATGCGGCCATTGCCATTCAAGCCGCGATCATAGATCGATATACGTCCGGACTTGGCCAATATATCGATATGGCTTTGCTCGATGTGCAAATCGCAACACTTGCCAATCAAGGCATGAATTATCTGGCATCGGATCAAATTCCAGTTCGCTATGGCAATGCGCATGCCAATATTGTGCCGTATCAAGTCTTTCAGGCGTCTGATCGGGATTTTATTATAGCCTGTGGTAACGATTCACAGTTTATCAACTTATGCACCGCGATTGATCGTTCAGATCTGGCACGAGATCCACGTTTTAAACGTAATGCCGACCGGATCGCACATCGAGAGCAAATTATTTCAGAGTTAGCGCATCATTTTAAAACCAAAAAGGCCGATGAATGGGTGAGAAAAATTCATGCTGCGCATGTTCCAGTTGGGCTAATTAATGATTTGAAGCAGGCTTTTGAAGAGCCACAGGTACGAGAGCGAAATATGCTGATCAAGATGGAGCATCCTCAGCGAGATGAGCTCACCATTGTGGGTTCACCTATTAAAATGTCGAGAACACCAGTTGAGTACAAACTTGCGCCACCCACTTTGGGGCAGCATACTAAAACAGTACTTGGGCGTTTTTTATCTTCAGATGAGCTTCAAAAATTATCGCAGCAAGGCGTGATTGAATAGTTAGCTTGAATTATTGAGTAAAAGAGGCTGGGCATTTGTCGCTTCTTTTGCTATTCCCAGAATAATTAGATTATAATTTTCGCAATGCGAAACATTAATTGAGTTGAGTGCACTCATTCTTATGACAGATTTAAATGACATTGAACATAATGAAAAATTATTAGCCCCGCTGCGTCATGAATTGCTTCATCCCATCGAAGATATGCAAGATGAAGATGACCGACAATTTATCACGGCTTTGGCGCGTGGTCTGGAATTATTGCGCTGTTTCTCTGCCAAACAACCGCATTTAGGTAATCAAGAATTGTCACAGATGACAGGCTTGCCCAAACCTACGATTACTCGCTTGACACATACCTTGTCGCGTTTGGGGTATATTCGTCAGGTGCCCAATTCGACCAAATTTCAATTGTCTGTTGGCGTCTTGGCGTTTGGTTATTCCATGCTTTCCAATGTATCCATTCGTTCAATTGCTCAGCCCTATATGAAAGATCTGGCCGATTATGCTGGTGCTGCTGTGGCCATGTCGACCCGCGATCGACTCAACATGATTTATCTGGATGTTGTGCAAGGTAAAGGTAATGTTACCATGCGCCGTCAGGTCGGAACGTATTTACCCATTCACCTCAGTTCGATGGGGCGTGCCTGTCTTGCTGCTATGCCTGAAGATGAGCGCGACTTTCTGTTAAACGCGATTCGTAGCAAGCATAAAGAAGACTGGATTAAAATTAATCGTGATCTGGATAAAGCATTTCGTGATTACCAAGATTTTGGTTACTGTTTTTCGATAGGCGACTGGCATAAAGATGTTAATTCGGTGGCGGTGCCACTCATGCATGAGCAACATGGATTACTGGTATTTAATTGTGGTGGGCCAAGTTTCATTATGAAGCGAGAGAAACTCGAAGAAGATATTGCACCGCGCTTATTGCATATGGTCAATAACATCAAGACAGAAATTAGCTGATTTTTTTACTATCACGCTGATTTCTAAAGCTGTTAAGCCTGCTTTGATATTAAAGTACTTTTACTGTCGAGGTAGGCAATCCATAAGGTCAGACCTCCAAAACCAATGCCGATCAAACATACGCCATGCCATCCTGAATGTCGCCAAGCATAACTTCCGACCGCTGTGCCGAGTGCGCCACCAAAAAAATAAGCCGTCATATAAATTGCGTTAAAGCGTGATTTCAACACCTGATTCAATCGAAAGACGATACTTTGATTGGTGACATGAAGCGCCGATAATGAGGCATAAATCAAAAGAGTTGCCAAAATATAAAATATAAAAGAGACAGGTAAAAATAAAAAAGAGGATCCAGCTCCCAATAAAGCCACCAGCAGAGATATAGGATATCCAGTGGACATTATGCTCATTTAAATGATGACCAGCCAGATTTGCAACCAAAGTTCCTAAAATGCCCACAAAGCCGAACAGTCCGATACTAAAATCAGAAAAATGATATGGCGCAGGCGCAAGTAGTAAAGACATTGTTGTAAATACCATACTCACACTCGCAAAAATTAAAAAACCAAGTGCGGCACGTCGGGCCAAGCAGGGTGAATTTTTTAATAATACTGGAATAGAAACAAGCGTTTGCATATAGCCCTGTCGCTGTGTGGCGGGAAACACATCGAGCTTGCGATACAACATAAATGCAATCATGAGCAAGGCGATTCCGCTGATCAAATAAATGATTTGCCAGTGCCAGAGCGTAGAGGCCAAACCAGATAATGACCGAGCTAATAAAATTCCAAGCATGAGTGCGCTAATTAAAAAACCAACCACACGGCCACTTTGTGTAATAGGCACCAGACTGGCTGCAAGTGGCAGGAGTAGCTGAGCAGAAACTGAAAATAATCCAGTTAAAATTGTGCCTACGATCATCCATCCCAAACGATCTGCGCTTCCGGTAATGAGCAGTCCACAGGCGGCAAGCACCATCAAAATGACCACCAATTGACGCTTTTCTAACAGATCTCCAAGTGGCATCAACACCAATAAACCAATGGCATAGCTGATTTGAGCACATGTGGGAATCCAAGCAACAGATGTTTCTGGAAGTGCAAGAGATAGCGCAATGGATTGAATAAGCGGTTGGCTAAAATAATTACTACCCGAACAAATTCCCGCTGCAATCGCCATGAGTATTAATGTAGGCGTATAAAATGAACAAGATCTCATAAAACCAGACGGCCATTGCTGTGCTTACAGAATTTAAGAGTAATAAATTTAAATTGTATTTACAATTAAATAAAACATTATTTTGCTATGCGGTACTTTAATTTGATATAAACATGAATCATGTGTCAGATGCATATATTACAGAATGAGGGATGCTATGGGAGCCTTAACAGGATTTAGGGTGTTGGATTTAAGCCGTATACTTGCTGGGCCTTGGTGTAGCCAGATTCTTGCAGACTTAGGTGCAGAGGTCATCAAAATTGAAAAGCCATTTCAAGGCGACGATACGCGTATCTGGGGACCACCGTTTTTAAAAACCGATCAGGGTGAAGATTCAAATGAGTCAGCCTATTATTTATCTGCAAATCGCGGTAAATATTCGGTGGCCATTGATATGGCAAGCGTTGAAGGTCAGGCTCTCATTAAAAAAATGGTACTTGAAAGTGACGTTCTACTCGAAAATTACAAAGCGGGTTCTTTAAAAAAATACGGGCTGGATTATGAAAGTTTAAAAGAAATTAACCCTAAACTGGTGTACTGCTCAATCACTGGATTTGGTCAAAAAGGCCCACGTGCTCAGGAGCCGGGTTACGACTTTATTATTCAAGGTTTGGGCGGGATGATGAGTGTGACGGGGGAGCGCGATGATTTACCGGGTGGCGGCCCTCAAAAAGCAGGTTTAGCTTTTGCAGATTTAACCACAGGGTTATACGCTGCGATTGCAATTCAGGCTGCTTTATTGTCTCGTGTGAGTACCGGTGAGGGGCAGCATATTGATATGGCTTTACTCGATACACAAGTGGCTTCACTTTCTGTATTGGCCATGAATTATTTAACTTCAGAAAAAATACCGGGCCGTTTGGGTAATGCGCACGCAAATATTGTCCCGTATCAGGTATTTAAAGCCTCTCAAGGCGAATTTATTATTGCATGTGGCAATGACCAACAGTTTAAGGCCTTATGTGAAAGTATTGAGCGTCCAGAGCTGGCTGTAGATTCAAGATTCAAACAAAACAAGGGAAGAGTGACGCATCGTGATGTACTTGTAGAGATCTTGCAGCAACACTTTATGAGCAAGCCTGCACAGGTCTGGGTAGAGCGGATTCATGCTGTGCAAGTACCTGTTGGCATGATCAATAATCTTCAACAAACGCTTGAAGAAGAGCAGGTGCGTTTTCGTGAAATGGTTGTTCAAATTGAACATCCGCTTAAGAAAGACTATGTATCGATTGGCTCGCCAATCAAACTCTCAAAAACTCCGGTGCAATACACCAAAGCACCGCCGTTTTTGGGTGAAGACACTGATCTCATCTTACAGCGTTTTGTTTCGCCGCAAGAACTTGCGCAGCTCAAAGATCAGCGTGTTGTACAGCAAGGTTAATAACGCAGTGAGGTGTGAGGCAGCGCGTATCATGATTTGGTTTAAGATCACAGGCTCTCAGTCAGCGCATCTTGAATACTATGCACCATATATTTCAAACGTGGTCCGATCTCGTCGACTAATTTTTCTGCGCTGAGCAAATAAGAAGGCGAGCCGCAGTTAAATACATAAATGCCGTGCTTTAAACTGACGAGGGGTACTGCAACTGAGTTAATGCCTTGTTGCCAATCGCCCAGAGACAAACAATATCCGTACTGGGCGTACTCTTCGAATGCTTTTTTGAGCATCGTTTCAATTTGTGGCCACTCTTCAGGATGTTTCTTCTGAATGGCCTCAAGTAAGCGTTTACGTTCAAATTCTGGTGTCGCAGCAAGGCAAGCTCGTCCCATAGAACTGCTATAAAGTGGTAAGGTGGAACCAATCGGGCGACGAATTTTACTATTGGTTTGAACAACATCCAGGTAGAGCATATTTAGACGATCACGCGCTGCCAATGCAACGGGTGCCTGAGCATATTGGCTCATTTCTTCCATATAGCGATGTGCAGTACTACGCACAGTTAAATTCGAGAGCGCGGCATAACCCAAAGACAATACGCCAATATCCAGCATATATTTTGGAGAATCTGGCATTTGTTTTAAATAGCCTAAGCAAACCAGCGTATTGGTTATTCTGGCAATGGTAGGTTTAGGTAGTCCTGTCATTTTTGCCAGCTCGAGATTACCAAGAACTTGGTGCTGTAAAGAAAAACAACGCAGAAGTTCAAGGCCACGTGCCAAAGACGCAATAAACTGAGGATTGTTTTCTCGATGAATATGGGAAATTGGATCTAAACGAATTTCATCAAAATTGAGTGGTTTATCATTTTTTTTAAGTTCAGTACTTTGCGACATTCCATGCTCAAACAGAAGGCTAAAGACCGATAATAGAGCATTTCATTTTGTATTGTAAGTATCTCCATTCATCGCAAGATACGATGAATGGATCTGATGAATACATGTAGGGCAGATCAATTATCCAGAAACATTTTCAATGACCATCGCTAAGCCTTGTCCTACACCAATACACAAGCTCACCACCGCATACCGTTTATTACGACGCTGAAGTTCTCTAGCAACCGTAAGAGCTAAACGTGCACCGGAAGCGCCCAGTGGATGACCGATCGCAATTGCTCCGCCGTTTGGGTTTACACGCGGGTCATCGAACGAAATGTCTAATCCCTTTAAACATGAGAGTACTTGTGAAGCAAAGGCTTCATTAATTTCGATAATATCTAAATCATCTAGCGTAAGTCCTGCACGCTGTACTGCTTTTTTGATGGCTTCAATTGGGCCAGCACCCATAATTCGAGGTTCAATACCTGCTGCTGCCGCAGAAAGTATTTTAGCCATAGGCTTTAATCCATATTTTTGACCCGCCTGTTCAGAACCGATCAGCAGTGCCGCTGCACCATCATTAATCCCTGATGCATTACCTGCTGTCACTACACCACCTTCAAAAAGAGGCTTAAGTTTACTCAAGGCATCGACGGTTGAGCTTGGGCGAGGGTGTTCATCTTCGCAGATGAGTTTAGGTGGCAGTTTTTTACCCTGAGGCACTTCAACAGGCGTGATTTCGTCAGTAAAAAAGCCATCTTGTTTGGCTTGCTGGTATTTTGCCTGTGAATCTGCTGCAAACTGATCGGCCTGTGCACGGTCTATACCGTATTCCACCGCGACATTGTCGCCTGTTTCAGGCATGGAGTGCCCACCAAACTGCGCGGTAATTTTTTTATTTGGGAAGCGGGTACCAATGGTGGTGTCATAAATTTTTGCTTCGCGGCTAAACGCACTTTCTGCCTTGCCCATCACAAATGGCGCTCTAGACATGCTTTCTACTCCACCCGCAATGTATAAATCGCCTTCACCACAGGTAATTGCACGTGCCGAATCGATGACTGCCCCAAGGCCGCTCGCACAGAGACGATTGATCGTCTGACCCGGTACCGTTACGGGTAAGCCTGCGAGTAATGCAGCATGCCGCGCAATATTGCGACTGTCTTCACCCGCTTGATTGGTATCTCCTAAAATAACATCTTCAATGTCTGCACCCGGTACGCCGGTTTTTTCAATGAGTCGTTGAATGACCAATGCGGCCAAATCATCTGGTCGAATCGAGGCCAATTCACCTGCATGGCGACCAAATGGTGTACGTAATCCGTCGTAAATATATGCATTTAACATGTCTGAAATCCTGAATTATGATGCGCTATAGGTAAGGGGTAATTGTAATGTCACTCTACGTTGCAGCCATGGACTAGGTCGATAACGTGGATCTAGAGTAAGTGCCGAGATGCGCGTTAGAATCAGTAAAATCTTATCGGCGCCCAGTACTTCGCCCCACTCAATAGGACCGTGTGGATAGCCTAAGCCTAAACGTACTGCTGCATTGATGTCATCTACGGTTGCAATATTTTGCTGAGCCATGTCACAGCCCAAGTTAATCACCATGGCGAGTACGCGCTGCGCAACAAAGCCAATACTTTCTGCAATCGTGCTTGCACCAACGCCGTCAAGGTTAAAAATAGAATGTGCAGCTTGGCAAAGTTCTGGTCGTGTTATCAGTGAAGGCATCAAGGTTCGATGGCGCTCAAGCCCATACAGTAGATCAATCGCAACGCATTGTTTGGCATCGAGTCCTAATCGCTTTGCGGCATGTGTTGTATCTTCGCCGTAGCAGGCCAATAAACATAAGCTGTCTGGCTGCGGTGTTGCGCCGTTATCCATTGTGATCTGCTGTTGTTTTAAATAATGGATCAGGGCATCATGATCTGCCGTGTAATCTGCAGCAACCCAGACCGCTGGATATTGTTCAAGCCGAGCGACATGTGAGGGGGCGGCTTCATTGGTTTTTTTACCAGCTTCGTAACGATAAAAGCCCTGACTGGTCTTACGTCCAAGCTGTTTACCCGCTAGAAGTTGTTGGGTAAGCGGGTTTGGACGATAGCGTGGCTCTTGATAATATTGCTGATAAATAGACTCCATGACAGGATGTGATACATCTAATCCGGTCAGATCGAGTAGCTCAAATGGCCCCATTTTAAAGCCAACACCCTCTCTTAATATTCGGTCAATTTCGCTGAACGTTGTAACCGATTCATTGAGTATTTTCAGTGCTTCAGTGCCATAACCACGGCCGGCATGGTTTACGATAAAGCCCGGTGTGTCTTTTGCCACAACTGCCCGATGTCCGAATGCATGAGACAGTTGAGTCATAGTCTCTACATGTTTTGCATCGGTTTTTAAACCTTGTATGACTTCGACCACTTTCATAAGTGGAACAGGGTTAAAAAAATGATAACCAATTACACGTTCTGGAATACGACACTGCGCCGCAATCGCAGTCACAGACAGGGATGAGGTGTTAGAAGCTAAAATCGTGCTGTCTGGCACAATCTCTTCAAGCTGCTGCATTAAGGCCTGTTTGATGTCTAGCCGCTCAATAATTGCCTCAATAATCAGATCACATACTTTCAGATCAGGTAGGCTTTCGGTCACGATCAGGCAGTCGATGGCCTTTTGAGCCTGTTCAGACGTGATTTTATTTTTTTCGACCAGTTTATTGAGGGTTTCAGTCAGTTTATCTTTGGCTTGTAAGGCTGCGCCTTCTTTGGTGTCATACAAATAGGTGGTATGTCCTGATTGAGCTGCAATTTGGGCAATTCCACTGCCCATAATGCCGACCCCAATAATCCCTATATGTTGTATTTGCTGTGTCATACCGTCGTTCCTCGGGTATTTGATTATTCTCTTAAACGTTGCACAAGTTTAAAAATTATTTGCCCTGATAAACGGGTTTACGTTTTTCCATAAAGGACTGAATACCTTCAGATTTATCTTGTGTTGAAAAAAGCAGCTGAAAAGACTTCCGTTCTAATGTCAGTCCTGCATTGAGAGGTACATCTTCACTGTGTAGCGCCACTTCTTTAATCTGCTGTAGCGCGATGGGTGGCATTGCGGCAAGGTTTTCTGCCATTTTGATTGCAGTTGGAATCGTGTCTGCATCTTCGGTCACTTGAGATACCAGCCCAATGCGATAGGCTTCATCGGCAGGTATCAATACACCAGTCATGATCATGCGCATGGCGTGAAATTTACCGACCGCACGAAACAGGCGCTGCGTTCCACCTGCACCCGGCATAAGTCCCACTTTAATTTCTGGCTGGCCAAAATTGGCACTTTTTCCGGCAATGATAATGTCACTATGCATGGCAAGCTCACAGCCACCCCCCAAGGCAAAGCCGTTCACTGCTGCAATAATTGGTTTTGGACACTGCGCAATGGCATTCCAGTAACGTTCGGTGTGTCTGAGCAACATCTCTGTAGAGGTAGCATTTGCCATTTCTTTTAAATCTGCACCCGCAGCAAATACCGAGTCTCCACCAGTGAGTACAATCGCATGAATATCATCATTAAAGCTTAAATCGTTAAATGCTCGAGCCAAATCTTTACGGATTTGCGTATTGAGCGCATTTTTTGCTTCTGGTCGATTAATTTTCACAACGGCTATGTTTTTAACTGAATAATCGACTTCTATGAAACATTCCTGTTGAAGATTTGTCATTTTATTATCCTTAATTTCGCACATCAAAACACTGTTCCTCATATCATGCGTATTTGTGATTTTTTTTCAAGCACTTTTTCCTTAATTGCGTATCATTTTTAAAAGATAAACAAAATAAAGCATCAAAAATTCAAAATTACGATAAAAAATTTCGTTTAACGAAATTTATTTTTAAAAAGTATTGTAAATTTGGTTTTAGTTCTCGTAGTATGAAATTAGTTCAAATTAATTTAGATATGTGAATTTGGTGGACAGGGAGAACACACATGATCCGCGATGATGGAATGTTGCAGCAGTTACTTTCAACCATTCGAGACTTTGTCCGCAATGAATTGATTCCCAGAGAGCACGAAGTAGATGAAAATGACCGTATTCCACAGGATATCGTGCAGCAGATGCGTGAAATGGGCCTATTCGGATTAACCATTCCAGAAGAATATGGCGGCCTAGGTATTACCATGGAAGAAGAGGTCAATGTTGCATTTGAATTGGGGCATACATCGCCAGCGTTTCGTTCACTGATTGGAACAAATAATGGCATTGGCTCGAGTGGCTTAATTATTGATGGTACAGATGAACAAAAGCAGAAATACCTGCCCAAATATGCCAGCGGTGAGATTATTGGTTCGTTTTGCCTCACTGAACCAGAAGCAGGATCTGATGCAGCATCCTTAAAAACGACAGCAGTGAAAGACGGTGACTTTTATGTGATCAATGGAACCAAACGTTACATCACCAATGCACCACATGCTGCAACCTTTACCGTGATGGCGCGAACCAATCCAGAGATCAAGGGGGCAGGAGGAATTTCAGCATTTTTGGTTGAGGCCAATACACCAGGAATATCGTTAGGAAAAATTGACAAGAAAATGGGCCAGAAAGGCTCACATACCTGTGATGTTATTTTTGAAAATTGTCGTGTTCCGGCTTCAGCACTCATTGGAGGCGTAGAGGGCGTTGGTTTTAAAACCGCGATGAAAGTACTCGATAAAGGGCGCTTACATATTGGTGCGTATAGTGTCGGAATTGCCGAGCGCATGCTCGATGATGCACTGCGTTATGCGGTAGAACGCAAACAATTTGGTCAACCGATTGCCAGTTTTCAATTGATTCAAGCCATGCTGGCCGATTCAAAGGCTGAGATTTATGCAGCAAAATGCATGGTGCTTGATGCCGCTCGACGTCGTGATGATGGTCAGAATATCAGTACAGAAGCCTCATGTGCCAAGATGTTTGCTACTGAAATGTGTGGCCGTGTGGCAGATCGCTGCGTACAGATACACGGCGGCGCTGGATATATCAGCGAATATTCCATCGAACGTTTTTATCGAGATGTTCGTTTGTTCCGTTTATACGAAGGCACAACTCAGGTTCAACAGCTCATTATTGCCAAAAACATGATTAAGGATATTACACACTAAACAAAAGTATATGAGGCAGAGGATGCCTCATCATTTAATTGTCTGAGGAAATAGACATGACAACGGATACAATTACACAAGATCGTCCTGTTGCAGTGATTGAAACACCCAAAAAGATTTGGATTACCGCGTTTGTTTTTGCTTTTTTAGCGCTATTGTGCGATGGCGCAGACCTTGGATTTCTGGCACTAAGCTTAACTAGCTTAAAGGCAGAGTTTCACCTTACGGGAGTACAGGCTGGTACTTTAGGCAGTTTGACTTTACTCGGATCGGCCATAGGCGGCTTGTTTGGTGGTTGGGCATGTGACCGTTTTGGACGAGTCAGAATTATTGTTTTTTTTGTTGCTTACTCGTCGATTCTCACCTGTGCGCTCGGATTTACTCAATCTTATATGCAATTTGCATGTATACGTGTGCTTGGAGCAATGGGGCTTGGTGCGCTATATATCGCGTGTAATGTGTTGATGTCTGAAATGGTGCCTACCAAACACCGCACCACCGTTTTGGCGACACTCATGACCGGCTACACTTTAGGCTCATTGCTTGCAACCTTACTCGCGGGACATATTATTCCCGATCATGGCTGGCGCTATTTGTACTGGTTATCGATTACACCTATTGTATTATCATTTTTTATGCATTTTATGGTGCCTGAGCCAGAATCATGGAAAATCTCATTCGAACGTCGTGCTCGTGTGCATGCCCAGCAACCAGCTGTAAAATCTACAAATCCATATCGGGAAATCTTTAAAGAGCGCCGTCATGGCGTCATGTTTTTACTTTGGGTGGTGAGTACAGGCGCCTTACAGTTTGGTTATTATGGTGTGAGTAACTGGTTACCTGCCTATTTAGAATCTGATCTTGGTATTAAATTTAAAGAGATGGCCATGTATATGGTCGGTACCTTTATGATCATGATCTTTGCCAAAATTATTGCTGGTATGATTGCCGACCGTTTGGGCAGACGCGCTGTTTTTGCCTTTGGTACGATTGGTACCGCACTGTTTATTCCGGTGATTGTTTATTTAAACACGCCTATGAATATCTTATGGCTCATGTTGATGTTTGGGTTTTTATATGGCATTCCGTATGCAATTAATGCCACATACATGACCGAAAGCTTTCCAACCTCAATGCGTGGCTCTGCCGTCGGGGGTGCCTATAACGTAGGGAAAGTGCTCTCTATTTTTTCTCCACTTACCATTGGTTATTTATCACAGCAAGGTTCTATTGGTTTAGGGCTACTCGTGATGGCTGCGGCGTACTTTATTTGTGGTGTCATTCCTTTGTTATTTATTAAAGATCGTTTGTTTAATCCACAAAAAGCAGATTAACTCTACGTAATTTTAAATGCGTAGAAAAGATTTCAAATGATTTTAGCAACAATAATGAGAACAATGGATCAATTAAAAAAGGTGTATCAATGAAAATGGAAGTTTTAGATTCGATACAAAATGACGTGGTTCAAACGCCTAAACGCATCTGGATGACTGCATTTATTTTTTGTTTTTTTGTTTTATTGTGCGACGGAGCCGACATCGGAATTTTGGCATTTACATTGACCAGCTTAAAGGCGGAGTTTGGCTTGACCAGTGTTCAAGCAGGAGCGCTGGGAAGCTGGTCAATTTTAGGCATGGCCATTGGCGGATTGGCGGGTGGTTGGGCCAGTGATCGTTTTGGTCGCGTCCGGATTATTGTGATTGCCACTGCCGCATTTGCAATTTTATCTGCATGTACGGGTTTTGCGCAGTCTTATACCCAAATCGCAATTTTAAGAACGATTACCTGCATGGGGCTGGGGTGCCTGTATATTGCCTGTAATACCCTAATGTCGGAATTGGTGCCAACCAAATATCGCACCACAGTTCTGGCCACACTCATGACGGGATATACCCTGGGCTCGTTAGTTATTACAGGTCTATCGGGTTGGATTATTCCAGAGTTTGGCTGGCGAATGCTGTATTTCATCACCATCATTCCCATTGTACTGGCTATTTTGATGTGGATGCTGGTACCAGAACCTGCCTCTTGGCAACGTGCACGCGAGTTAAAGTTGCATGCTGCACCCACAAATCATGCTCAATCGAAAAACCCGTATGTCGCTCTTTTTAAAGATAAACAGCACGGCAGAATGCTGCTGCTCTGGTCGTTTAGTTCTGGATTTTTACTGTTTGGTTACTTTGGAGTCAGTAACTGGCTGCCTGCTTATCTTGAGGCCGAACTCGGCATCAAGTTTAAAGAGATGGCGGTATACATGATTGGTACTTTCATTACCATGATGTTTGCAAAAGTGGTGGCCGGTTTTGTAGCGGATCGTATTGGTCGACGTATTGTGTTTGCTTTTGGCACCTTTGGAACAGCCCTGTTTATACCGGTTGTGGTCTACTTTCATACCGCTCAGAACATTGGCTGGCTGATGCTGATCTTTGGTTTTCTCTACGGGATTCCGTATGCCATCAATGCGACCTATTTAACTGAAAGTTTTCCAACCTCGATTCGTGGTACAGCAGTGGGTGGTGCCTTCAACATCGGACGTATTGGGGCTATTTTTGCACCGATCGCGATTGGATATCTTGCCATGCACAATTCCATTGGTGCCGGATTGTTACTCATGGGCGTGGCTTATTTTATGTGTGGCCTCATCCCGACATTACTGATTAAGGATCGTTTATACGATCCGCAACGTGCGGATTGAATCCGGTTTGTTTATCGAAACCATTCAAGGAATAGATGATTATGGTGAATAAAATCACGACAAACATAGAGTCGGTTTTAAAATCGATTCCAGATGGTGCAACCATTATGACCAGTGGCTTTGGTACGACAGGGCAGCCCGAAGCCTTGATTGAAGCGCTCATTGATATTGGCACCAAAGATCTGACCATTATTAACAATAATGCATCTTCTGGGCCGGGAGGGCTCACCAAGCTATTTTTGGCCGGTCGAGTGAAAAAGTTAATCAGTTCGTATCCTAAATCCATCAGCTCGACAGTATTTGCAGATTTATATCGTGCAGGGAAAATTGAACTTGAACTGGTGCCTCAAGGTAATTTGGCCTGTCGAATTCAAGCTGCTGGCGCTGGTCTGGGTGCAATTTTTACCCCAACCGGCTATGGAACCAAAATTGCCGAAGGAAAAGAGACACGTCATATCAACGGTAAAAACTATGTACTTGAATATCCATTAGAAGCGGACTATGCCCTGATTTATGCAGATAAAGCGGATCGATGGGGAAATCTGACTTACCGAAAAGCTGCCCGAAACTTTGGTCCTATTATGGCCAAAGCTGCAAAACAGACCATTGTACAAGTGAACCAAACCGTTGAACTGGGAACACTCGATCCCGAATGTATCATTACCCCCGGGATTTTTGTTCAACATGTCGTTGCAGTAGGAGACATTTAATGCATGTTCAAAAAAGAAATCGCGAAGAAATTGCTGCGCTCATTGCACAGGATATCCCTGATGGTGCCTACGTAAATTTAGGAATTGGCCTTCCTACGCATGTGGCAAAATATTTGCCAAAGGACAAAGAGATTTTCTTGCATTCGGAAAATGGTGTCTTGGCATTTGGTCCACCACCTATGGCAGGTGCAGAAGATCCCGATCTAGTCAACGCAGGAAAAGAGTTGGTGACGCTCCTTGATGGTGGATGTTTTATGCATCACGGTGATTCGTTTGACATTATGCGTGGCGGCCATCTGGATATTTGTGTGATTGGAGCATTTCAGGTGGCAATCAATGGAGATCTGGCCAATTGGCACACTGGGCGAGCCGATGACTTACCTGCGGTGGGTGGCGCAATGGATCTGGCAGTTGGTGCAAAAAGCATTTTTGTATATATGGAACACATCACCAAAAAAGGTGAACCCAAAATTGTGGAAACACTACATTATCCGATTACTGGGCAGCAATGTGTGGATCGAATTTACACCGATCTATGTGTGATTGAATTAAAAGCAGGTCAGGCGCATGTCATTGAAATGGTCGACGGACTAACATTTGAAGCATTGCAGGCTGTGACCGGATGTAAATTAACTGATGCAAGAGCCGCTGCATGATGATGTGCTCAGTACAGCAATGTGATCTCGCAGGTTGAAATCAAAATAAAATCTTTAAGGATAAAAGATGAAAAAACTATTACTGGCTGTGGCTTGTACCACGGCCTCAGGAGCGCTTTTTGCAAATTCGGGTACTACAGAACAACGAATTCAGACATTAGAAATGGAGTTAGCGCGCTTAAAGGCCGATTTGGCTCAGCAAAAACAACAAAATCAATCGGTTGAAAGTGTTCAAGCACAGCAAGTGAGTACACCTCAAAATACAGCCCCAAAAGATAAAGTAATTCCACCGTCTTGGGTCAATTGGACGGATCAAGTGAAGGTGTATGGAATTGCACGTCTTGATGCCGCTGTAGATTTTCAGTCTTCACCAGACAGTGGCGGACGTACTACAAGTAGTCTATATCGTACACCTTTTGAAAGTAGCACCAGAGCCAATCACGCACGTTCGGATGCCAGTATTAATGCCAGTCGAATCGGCGTGTATTTTAATAATCCCGATAAAACAATTTTAGGTAATGTCGAAGCAGACTTTTTTGACAGCTCGACCATGGGTACAGGCGATGGTAAATTCCGTATCCGACATGCATTTTTCACTTATAAAGATTGGACTTTTGGTCAAACATGGTCCTTGATGTCGAATATGGAAACTCGAACGGAGTCTGTCGATTATACGCAGTTCTTAGGTACCTCATACACCCGCCTGCCACAAGTACGATATGACTGGAAAATAGATGCTCAGCAGGACTTGAAATTAGCACTGGAATACACCGGTTCACGTGTATCGGCGTTGCCGTCTTTCACCACACGTTATAGTTATAAACAGGGCCCACTCTTGGTTTTGGCACAAGGTTTTATCAATGAAAAATCGGTCGATGTTGGGACAGAGAATATTAAAAAAATCAGTTGGGGCGCTGGTGGTGGCTTAAAATATGCCTTTACACCTATGCAATCGATTCAAGCCAATTATCAATATATCGTGGGCGATCAAAAATTTATGCCTTATACCGCGCAAAGTGGGCTGGCCAATGCTTCTACGCTCAATGCTGCTGGAGACTTTTCTTTAAATCAGGATAAAACGGCATTGGTCATGAATAAGTTGCATGCCTTTAATTTAGGATATACCTATAAGTTTAGTCCGTATTGGCGCACCAACTGGTCGGCATCGTTATTTAAGTATGACGATCGTACCACCTATGCAAAACTAAATCCCGATGCCAATAAGCAGCTTGTCGATTACGTAGCAAACTTATTTTATAGTCCGAATACTCAGCTCGATTTCGGTATTGAATATCATCAGGGGCAGCGAAAAGTGTTTGATGGTCGTACCGCCGATGTATCACGAATCAATGTTGTCTCTATGTACAAATTTTAGTTTGGGATGATCTAAATACAATGCAAAATGTCATGCAGTCTGCTGCTCAACCCTTGAACATGTCACGAGGTTTGGTATTTATCTTGGCCATGACATGCGGCATTTGTGCAGGCTCAAACTATTATAATCAGCCGTTGATCTATTCTATCGCGCACGCATTAGGAGTCAGTCCAGATCAAGCGGCACTAGTGATTGTGATTGGGCAGCTCTCATATGCGGTGGGGCTGTTTTTACTGGTGCCGCTGGGCGACTTTTTTGAAAAAAGACGCTATATCGTTCTGTTAATGTTATGCACCGGATTTTCACAAATCGGCATTTCATTTAGTCCAAACCTGAGTGCATTGTATGTTTTAACATTCATGTCGACATTTTTTTCGGTATCGACACAAGTGCTGGTTCCTTTTGCGGCTGGGCTGGTCTCTACACAGCAAAGCCCCCGTATTGTGGGTACGCTCATGAGTGGCCTGTTTATGGGGATTTTATTGGCCCGATCTGTTGCAGGCTTGATCTCTACATTGTGGTCGTGGCACGCGGTCTATTTACTCAGTGGTGGATTAATCCTGATTTTTGCAATTGTGGTTTGGTTCCGTTTACCTGAAGCACATCGAAGCGGGCAGATCAAACTTTGGCAAATCTATGTATCACTTTTTACGCTTGCCACCCATGAGCCACATTTGATTCGGCGTGGTATTGTGGGTGGTATCGGTTTTGGAATTTTAGCGCTCATCTTTACCACCATGACTTTTTTACTGGCCAATGCACCTTACTATTTTAATGATTTTCAAATTGGTGTATTTGGTGTGGTAGGGCTGGCTGGTGTATTTGCGACACATTGGGCAGGTAAAAAAATTGCTAAAAAACAAGAAAATTTAACCGCATTGCTCAGTTTGATCTTACTTATAGCAGCATGGTTTCCATTATTTTTTGCTCAAAAATCATTGATTCTTTATGCTTCAGGTGTAATTTTGGCCTATTTTGGATTATCTGCATTACACGTATTGAATCAAAATCTGGTCTATCGGATCTCACTTCAGGCAAGATCAAGAATTAACTCGATTTACATGACATTGTATTTTGCAGGTGCTGCACTGGGCTCACTCATGGCGGTCTATGCTTGGAAACATTGGGGCTGGACCGCCTGTGCAAGTATAGGTTTAGGTATGGCGATACTCAGTTTTATGATTGATCGTTATGACTTTTATATCATGAAACGCTCGGCTGATTGCGACTAAACAAAGCGTTTCATCGCGCTGACTTAACGTCGGATAATCATAAAGGTTGCTGAGGCAAAGGCATAAATCTTACCTTGATCATCAACAATTTTACCCTCGGTGGTAATGATATTCCGTCCCGCATTAATCAGTTCCCCATGCGCATAATAGGCGGTATCTATTTGCATAGGACGGATCATCTTCACATTTAAATCAATGGTGCCGTAGCCCGTATTTGAGCCAAGTACTGAATGTGCTGCGCCACCCGTGGATGTATCTAAAGCAGTGGCACAAAAACCGCCGTGTACGCCACCTTGTACATTTAAGTGGCTCTTGTTGGGAGTCACTCTATACACCACTTTTCCTTCAGATGCTTCAATTAATACCATTGGCAAGGTGTGTGCCATTGGGGAGGCATCTACTTCTCCTTGTTTTAAAGCGGTTAAAAACTCAAGACCCGTTTGCATATGACATCCTTGTTAAATGGTAGAATAAAAGAGAATTAAACATACTATAAAAACAAATTATTCAAAATATAATTTTGCATAACAAAAATAAAATTTATTTTCAGTTTTTATTTAATATTTTTATTAATACGTTGATAAGTTGTTAAGATGTTGTAATTATTCATTTATTTTTAAAATAAAAGTTCCTCTAAGCTATGTATTTGCATAATTAGCCTCGAATTCATGTTGTTTTGCAGAAATTAATTTTGCATTATGAAATTAAATTGGTTATTTTTGATTCATAGAATTACAAGATTGGATGTGTCTATCCATCACTTACAACACTGCAAGGGATTACAGAGATGCCGGTTTATCAAGCGCCACTTCGTGATATGCAATTTGTTTTACATGAGCTTTTAGAGGTTGAAACTACATATCAGCAATTTCATGATTATAAGGATATGCTCAGCACAGAGGTGATCAATCAGTATTTAGAGGCAGCCGCAGATTTTTGTGAAAATGAAATTGCACTGCTCAATCAATCTGGTGATCAGCACGGGTGTCGATTACATGAAGGTGTTGTGACCACGCCACACGGCTTTAAAGCAGCGCATCAAAAATATGCCGAGCTGGGTTTTCCATCCTTAACAGCAGATCCCGAATATGGCGGGCAAGGGATGCCAACCTTGCTTCGAATCGCAATTTCTGAAATGTTGTGCGGCTCGAATTGGTCTTGGGCCATGTATCAAGGGCTTTCACATGGTGCAATGCGTACGCTTGAGCATCATGGTACACCTGAACAAAAACAAAAATTTCTGAGTAAACTGATTACAGGCGAATGGACAGGCACCATGTGCCTCACCGAGTCACATGCCGGATCAGATTTAGGCTTGATACGTACAAAAGCAGAACCCAATGCAGACGGGAGCTATGCAATTTCTGGTGAAAAAATCTTTATTTCTGCTGGAGAGCACGATTTAACCGAAAATATTGTACATATTGTGCTGGCACGTTTGCCTGATGCACCTGCTGGAACCAAAGGTATTTCGCTTTTTATTGTGCCAAAATTTAATCTTGATAAGGCGGGAAATATTGCAGATCGAAATGCAGTGCTGTGTACATCAATCGAGCATAAAATGGGGATTCATGGTAACGCCACCTGCGCACTCCATTTTGATCGAGCAATAGGCTACTTAATTGGTCCGCCACATCGTGGGCTCAATTGCATGTTTACCTTTATGAATACTGCACGTATTGGAACGGCTGTACAAGGACTTGCAGCATCACAAATTGCCTTTCAAGGGGCTTTGGCTTATGCCAAAGATCGTTTGGCTATGCGTGGACTTACGGGTGCACATTATCCCGAAAAAAATGCCGATCCGATTATTGTACATCCCGCTGTTCGTAATATGCTAATGACGCAAAAAGCCTTTGCAGAAGGCGGCCGTGCACTTGTGTATTTTTTAGCACAGCATGCAGATATTATCGAAAAATCAAACGATCCTGCCCAAATTCAACACTCCGATGAGCTGCTGGCCTTTTTAACTCCAATTGCCAAGGCATTTTTGACCGAAACAGGTAATGAGTCGGCCAAACATGGTATTCAAATATTTGGTGGTCATGGATTTATTGTAGAACATGGTATGGAGCAAATTGCACGCGATGCCAGAATTTCTACGCTTTATGAGGGAACCACTGAAATCCAGTCGATCGACTTACTTGCGCGTAAAGTATTAAAGTCTAAGGGTAAACTTCTGAACAATATGCTTGATTTGATCGATACATTTATTGCAGCGCATCATGCAGATCCAGCCTTGAGTCTATATATTGAAAAGCTCATTGCATTAAAAAGAGAGTGGTTGAATCTTACTCAAGAGGTTACAACGGTTGCAAAGCAAAACCCTGAAGAAATTGGCGCTGCCAGTGTTGATTACTTATATTATTCTGGTTATGTAGTATTTGCTTATCTATGGGCAAAAATGGCACAAGTTGCCCATGAAAAACAACAAAATACAGCACAGGATACTCGTTTTTATGCGGCTAAAATTAAGACTGCGAATTTCTTCTTCGATAAGCTGCTGACCAGAACACAAAGCCATGCCGCTTCAATTAAATCAGGCGCTTCCTCTGTAATGGCATTGAGTGAAGAGGACTTTGCTTTTTAAAAAACAGATGATGCTTGAAGGCATCAGATTCTATTGATATACATTTTAAGCGCGACATTTTCACTGTTATTATACTCAGCCTATGATGAGGCTGAGTATTTCTTTATAAAATGATCAGATACGATCATCGAACAAGATGTATGGAAAATGAATTATAAAATATTGCGTAACTCACGTGCTGTTTCTTGCAATAGGGGCAAGATATGCTGAATCAGATATTCTTTTGTGGTTCGCATCGTGGGCGACACAATATTGAGGGCGGCCACCACACGTGATTGCTGCCCATAAATAGGAACAGCCAGTGCATGTACACCGAGTTCATGTTCTTCACTTGAATAACACCAACCCTGTTCTTTAATTTCAGATAACAGATCTAGAAAAATCACATTATCGGTATGGGTATACTTGGTTAAACGCTGTAAAGGATACTGATTTAGCCATTCTTGTTGTGCGAGATCATCTAGATAGGCCAACAGAATTTTTCCAGCTGAGGTGGCATGTGCAGGAAGTCGATTGCCCAAATGTAATCCGTAAGGATTTACACGATCTGTCTGTTGGTGCGCTGCGCTACGTGCAATGGTAATGGCTTCATATCCATCTAATACCATCACGGAGTAGATTAAGGAAGTTTGTGTGGTTAGTAAGTTGAGTAGGGGTTGCGAAATTTTTGGAAGCTGGGCACCGCCCAAATAAGAGCCTGAAAATTTTAAAATTTTTGGTGTTAAATAAAAGTAATGACCATCTGAATCTAGATAACCAAGATACTCCAGCGTGAGTAGATGCCGACGTGCTGCTGCGCGCGTCATGCCGGTGCGTTCGGCTGCCATGGTAATATTAAGGCGATGACGATCTGTGCCAAAGCTATCAAGTATTGCCAGACCTTTGCTAATACCTGCAACAAAGTCTTCATGACGAATCGTTTTTTTATTGGCAGGATTTTGAAGAATATTTTCTTCTCTGACTGAATTTCTATCCATGACGCACTCAAAATATGTTCGTTACAATACAGGTCATATTGCATGCTTACTATACTCTTAAAACGGATCAATTAAATGATGTTTTGTTCGAACATCGAACATAATTTTTATAAATCGAACAAAACCTTGTGGGTTGCTCTAGCGCTCAACCATAAAATTATAAAAAATGATCAAACAAGGGAATCCTACTAAATGACTAAGGAATAGTGATTTGTATCTCTCATTCATCTCCTTCTTCATGTCTGTTTTCCTTCCTTTCAAATTTGCTAGATGCACATTGGAGTTATCTAATGATAGATAAAAGTGCAGCGACCCTAACGGAAGCGCTCTCCCA
>NZ_JVOR01000071.1:0-84118 GCF_001054715.1 Acinetobacter sp. 243_ASPC
ATAGCCTTATTTTTTCGCAAGGCTCCGCAGGGTAAAGTGATATAACCTTATTTTTTCGCAAGGCCCCGCAGGGTAAAGTGCAATAACCTTATTTTTTCGCAAGGCCCCGCAGGGTAAATTGCGACAGTTTTAGATTAAAAATAAGCTACTTTAGGGTAGCTTATTTTTTTGCTCATCTTTTAAAAGCAGATGATAGGGCGCCTTCATTTTTGCACGTTCACGTAATTTCTTTTTAATATACAGCACGATTGCAAAGCAGGTGGTCGCAATGGTCAAGAAAAAACTGTTCATATAACTCATAATTGAGCTGATATAGCCAATCGTGGTGAGTCGATTCATCATTTTTACAACTTGCGGACTGTCTTCAATACCGGTAATGGCCCAAGAGCATAAATGCTCGCAATTATTGAGGATGAGGTGATAGTGATTTTCATGCATGCGTGAGCGCATCCGCCTCACGACAATACGGCCTTTATATCGGGCGTGTTCGTAGTGACGGACATGAATTTTTTTACCATGAGAAAAATGACTTAAAGTGGTGATCTCGATCGGCTTTTTTTTAAATAGGTGAGCAAAGCCTGAATAATGGATCACGCGTCCACGTCCGGCATAAATACCATGGTGACTGTATCCAAAATGATAAACCACAAGATGCGAACCAATTGGATAGCGTTTGTTTGTGCGCTGCATGTGCTCCTAAACCAACAAAAATCTGTACATAGACTTAGGTGTGCCCAATTATAACCAAAAAATGTGTCACTATTGTAAAAGCTGCAATACTTTGACGCTATATTCAAATCATTTGAGTCACTACATAGTAGTTGTAATCAGGAGCTAATTTAGATGCGATTTAAAAAGAAACAAATGATTTATATTTTTTCATTTGTATTCATGTGTCTGAGTGTTCCCGCCTTTGCAAAGCTTGTACCTACCTATCGAGAAATACATAGTCAGCTCGGTGTTGATGCAATCGTCATACAGGTGAGCGATCTATCAAAGCTATCATTGGTATTAAATGATCCAGATACGCTCAAAAAATACGGCTCATTTTCTTCATTACAAAACAGTTTGCCAGCTTGCCAACATTTAGTTTTTGCAATGAATGCTGGTATGTATCATCGCGATCGTGAACCTGTAGGGCTTTATATTGAGGCAAATCAACGAAGAACTGCTTTAAATACTCAAGATGGATATGGCAATTTTTTTCTTCAACCCAATGGTGTGTTGGCTTGGAATGATCGCGAAGCAATTATTAAAACAACATCCGAGTTTACGAAGCGTGCATTTCATACAAAATATGCGACTCAGTCGGGGCCTATGCTTGTCATCAATGGAGACATTCATTCTAAATTCTTAGCAGATTCAGATTCTTTGAAGATTCGAAATGCAGTGGGTGTGAAAGACAATCAACTTTATTTTGTGATCACGCGTAATCGCGTCAATTTTTATGCGCTAGCTCGGCTTTTTAAAGATGAACTACAAATCGATAATGCGTTGTATTTAGATGGTTCAATTTCTAGTTTGTACTGGGCCGCACAGCAACGAAATGATCGCCTTACAGAGCTTGGGCCTCTACTGGCCTGGATTGATCCGGCGCAATGTCATTTTAAGAATCTGCATTAAATACGATATGAAAAAAGAAAGCCCGAACTCGCTCAAGTCGGGCTTTCTGTTTACTCATTAATTAGGGATCAATAAGTTTGATGAATTATACGCATTAAATGTTAAATGTAAAGTAAATCACGTTTTTTATGTTTTATGTTAATTGTATTGCTTCCTCTATGATCTGATGAAGTGAAAGTATCACTGCATTAATCGGCATGCTAAGATAGTGTAAAGAGGCTCTTATGGATTAAAAACATCAGCAAGAATAAACATATAACAAGAAACTAAAAATGAATGGCATGTAACGCATTAAAATCGTTTAAGGAGTGAACAGTGATGCAACAGGTTAAAATTTTTGAAACCAAAGTGTTTAGTAAACTTGAAACCGATATCAATCACTGGATTGAATACGAATACAGTAAAAACAGGCGTGTCGAAATTAAATCGATTAGCCATGCTTATGTTGCATCCCAAGATGATTTTTATCATTACACCGCAATAGTGGCATATGACCTAAAACATGAGGGCGAATAGCCGCATCAAATTTAGGTGTAAACTGAAAAGCGCTCATTACGACAAAAGCTTGCCAAAGTCAGACCTGAGCGCTTAGCTGTTTTTATGGCCAGTGTACTGGGTGCAGAAATAGTGGCCAGTAATGAGATATCAAGTTGGATACATTTCTTAACCAGTTCATAACTTGCACGGCTGGTCATGACGACAAAGCCTTGGTTTAATGGAATCTTATGCTTGACCAAATAGCCAATCAGTTTATCTAGTGCATTATGCCGGCCAGCATCTTCAAACACCATAAGTACATGACCTTCACACACCCATGCTGCTGCGTGTGCACCACCTGTCACGGCACTAATGGGCTGTCGTTTTTGTAGCGAAATCATGGCTTCGGGAATCAATGACAGCCACTCTGTAGGAGCAGATATGGTAATTTTTGCTAAAGACGCATCCACTTGTTGCAGACTTTCAATACCGCAAAGTCCACAACCGGTTTGACCAATCAAAGAACGTCTATGTGCTTTTAATTGTGCAAAAGCTTCAGAAGCAATGGTGATGTGTATTTGATAACCCAGCGGACTTTTCTCAATGTCTAGATCATAAATCTGACGTACATGCTGAATAATACCTTCGCTCAGACTAAAGCCAATTGCAAACAGATCCAGATTGACGGGAGTCACCATCATCACGGCATGTGATATACCGTTATAAATTAAAGCAACGGGATATTCTTCAACCACTTCGTCTAAACCCGTACTAATTTCATGATGGCGATAGCGTGTCACCGAAACCGATTGATGGCCTTGAGAAAAAATGGATTCTCTCAAGGCGCTGCTTTGATTAGATTCATCCATTGGCATGTTCGGGATCGACTTCTACCGCCAGATTAAAGTTTTCAGGTGGTTGACCCACATGTAAAATCACTGGAATGCTTTTCGATGCAGGAATCCGGGCGTGTTTATCGTGGCTACTTAAGGCAACTAAAGGGTTAGTTTCAGGATAATACGCAGCCAAACTACCGACAGGTACGTTATATGGCACAATACGAAAGCTTTTCACAATACGTTTTTGACCATCGGAAAACACACTTTCGATATCGACCCACTGATCTGCTTTGAAACCAGATGCTTGAATATCCTGTTCATTCATAAACAAAACACGGCGCTGACCAAAAACACCTCGATAACGATCATCAAGACCGTACAATGTCGTGTTGTACTGATCGTGAGAACGGGTAGTCATCAGGGTATACACTTTTGCATCTGGATAGGCATCGGCATACTGGTGTTCTTTATCGGCATAAATTTCACTGAGTGGTGAAATGATAAACTGTGCCTTACCGCTGGCAGTATTCCATGTGTAGCTATTTGCTGGATGTTCGAGATGAAAACCACCCGGCTGATAAACGCGTTTATTGAAATCATGAAATTCATCAAACACTTCTGAAATCGCATCGCGGATACGATCGTAGTTTTCAATGTACCAGCGCCATTGAACAGGCGTTTCTTTGAGTGTCGCTTCTGCAATGCGTGCCACAATATCTGGTTCAGACAATAGATCAGATGAAATCGGCTGATTTGGCCCCGAAGATAAATGCACATTACTCATCGAATCTTCAACACTGATCGCTTGAGGTCCGTGTTTTTGCATGTCAATTTCAGTACGTCCCAAACAAGGCAGCATCAAGGCATCTTCACCGCAGACCAAATGGCTTCGATTCATCTTGGTGGTAATATGTACGGTGAGTTTACACTTGCGTAGTGCATCTTGAGTAAAATGACTGTCGGGTGTCGCAACTGCAAAATTGCCACCGAGGGCAATAAAGACTTTTACGCGGCCATCGGCCATCGCTTTGATGGTTTCGACAACGCCCAATCCGTTTTCACGTGGGCTTTTTATTCCAAACACGCGATCTAAGCTATCGAGTAGTTTAGGTGCCGGACGCTCATTAATGCCTACCGTACGGTCACCCTGAACGTTACTATGCCCGCGAATGGGTGCGAGTCCTGCTCCCGGCTTACCTAATAGGCCACGGCATAATACCAAGTTGGCAAGTAAATGAACGTTGGCTGTACCATGTCGATGTTGGGTAATGCCCATTCCCCAGCAAAAGATTGGGCGCTCAGATTGAATATAGAGCTTGGCGAGCGCTTCAAGGTGGTCTGGGCTCAAGCCAGTATAACGATGAATCTCTGCCCATTCGGTACGATCCAGCTCGGCAAGCATGTCTGAAAAACCAATCGTTTGCTCCTCAATAAATGCTTGATCGAATAAACTTGGCTTTCCTTGTGCCACGGCTTGTTTGTTCCATTCATGCGTATGTTTTAACAGACCAAACATAATCGCGTAATCCCCCCCAATACTCGGCTGGAAATAATAGCGACTGATCGGCGTGCTGCCGTTGGTCATCATTTCAAGTGGGGCTTGAGGGTCTTGAAAACGTTCTAGTCCGCGTTCTTTAAGCGGATTGAGTGCAACAATGGTGCCTCCACGTTTAGACACTTCTCGTAAGGTTGCGAGCATACGCGGGTGATTGGTCCCCGGATTATGTCCAAAACTAAAGATCGTATCGGCCAGATCAAAGTCGTCTAGCGTTACAGTGCCTTTACCCAAACCAATGGCATCTTTTAAGCCCACACTGGTCGGCTCATGACACATATTGGAGCAATCTGGAAAATTGTTGGTACCGAAGCTACGTACAAAAAGTTGGTATAAAAAGGCGGCTTCGTTACTGGCGCGTCCAGAAGTATAAAAGGCAGCCTCGTTCGGATTGTCGAGCGCTTGCAAATGTTTGGCGATCAGTTGAAACGCATCATCCCAAGAGATTGGTACATATTTGTCTGTTGCGGCATCGTATCGCATTGGGTCGGTAATACGCCCAACGTCTTCCAAAAAGAAATCACTTTGTTCAGATAGCCAGCTTACAGTATGCGTTGCAAAAAACTCAGGCGTTACGCGCTTACTGGTGGCTTCAAATGCCACAGCTTTGGCACCGTTTTCACAAAAGTTAAAAGTTTGCGTATCTTTTTTTTCTGGCCATGCACAGCCCGGACAGTCGAATCCGGTCGGCTGGTTAATATTGAGCAGAGAAATCGAACCTTTTTTAAACGTTTCCTGCCGCTTCAGATTACGTGCAACACTGAGTAATGCGCCCCAACCACCAGCAGGCTGATCGTATGGTTCAATACGGGCATAGTTTGGATTATTTTCATCTGCCAATTTTTCTCTGCTGTCCATATCCTCGTCCTGATGCTTTTGCTAAGTTTTCATACTAAATCCATTTTTAACATATCGTTGCTAAAATTTGTAACGACTGCACACACAATCAACAAACTAACCCTTTGATCTGCTGTTAATTAATTTGTTTATGTCGAATAAAATGTACGTTAGTCTTCAAGTAATTGTCTTGCTGCCATGTGACTTTTTAAATCGATACATTGCTTGCTCAAGCGCTGTAGTGCTGTCTGCTCTAGATTCAAACCTTGCCAAGTTTGCATTTGTTCAAATAACCATTGCATATCGCTTTGTTTTGGCGCTGTATGGTCTAGAACCAAATGTCGAATAATTTTTTCCAGAGCATGGTATTTCTGTACATGAATCTCTTCGTTACATTGAAAGCGAATTACATTAAAGTCGATGAGCATTTGCCAGACCGGTTTGAAGTCCTCCAGTATTTCAAGCTCACGCTGAGCCTTGAGAATAGCAGCAGTAAGTGCACATAAGGTATTTGGATGATGTGATGCCCATTCATGCGTGACTGCCAATACTTTATCTGCAATTTCGGGAACAATATCGCGGCTGTGCGCTACAATTTGGCTCACACCCTCGACTTCACCTTGGGTATTCCATGGTTCACCTACACAAAAACCGTCTATGGCATGAGAAGAAATTGCCTCGACCATATACGGTGGCGGTAGCGTTTTTAATACAATGTCTTGTGCTACACTTGGATCTGCAAGTGCAATCCATTCTCTTAAGCAATAGTGATGAATCGAATGATTAAACACATGCGCCAGATGAACCGGATGTCCTGCATGAAGATGCTGTACCAGTTTTTGTGCCGATTGAAACGGCGTATCTGCAGGTTGAATGCGTAAATCATGGCTGAGCTTCTGGCTTAAGCTGATATAAGCACGATTAATACTTAAAACTAAAGGTGTTTTGAGCTGAATACCGATTTGGTCTTCGCCTACTGCCGCAGCAGGGAGCATGGCAGATAAACAATGTGCGGCATCTAAAATGCCAAAAGCCAGACGATCTCGCAAACTTGCCCACGAGGCTTCCTTAACCAAAGTAACATCAAGTCCGAAGTCATCAAAAAAACCGCGCTGTTTTGCCCAAAGTAGTGCAATACAATCCAGTAAAGGAATATAGCCAATATGCAGTTGTGTTTTTTCCAAGTGGCTCATGTTAGTCCTCTTTTAACTGGCTATTGAGTAATTGCTGGGCATCGATCAGCCGCCGTGCCATTTCACCGATCGTGATACGGTGACTCATGGCATTTTTGCGTAGTAACTGAAATGCGGTGTCTTCGGTCAGGCTGTGAAGCTGCATCAGAAGCACTTTGGCTTTTTCGATATCTTTTCGGTCGGCTAGCTTGAGCTTGGTTTCTTTTAAATCGCTTTCGAGCTGCTTATGCTTTTTAAACTGTTCAATCGAAATTTCAAGAATGGTTTCCAAGCGTGCAGGGTCAATACCATCCACAATATAGGCGGTTACACCGGCATCGATGGCTTGTTTAATGGTTTCTTTGTTGCTGTTTTTGGTAAAGAGTACTGTAGGCAGATCAAAGTGACTGACGCAGCTTTCAATAATGTCACGATGTGGATGATCCATATCCAGCAAAATGACATCGGCCTGAAGATTTTCAAGCTTAAATGTATTCATGTGGTCTAGCGGTAGACATGCCACCACATCAAAATCATGCGCACGCAAGTTTTGTTGAACAAATTCAGCGCGTTCAAGATCGTCATCAATCAATGCAATTTTTAATTTTGGCATAGGTCGTAGGGCATAATTTTTCGCATTTGCGAAACAGTGTAAGCGAAAATAATTGAAAAATTGCATAGCAAGATAAGTGCCACCTTAAAAAGAGTAAAATTTGATGGTTATTTGTACTTCGATCTTATGAAGTGATCTGTTGTGGTGCATTGGCGTCTCGTCATGACGCATGTGCCGACTATTATTCGTTAAATAAGAAGCAAAAATCGACATTTGTTCTTGTTTAAAAAGGTGAGCCATCAAAAAGCGAGCTTAAAGAAACGATTTTTAAATAAAAAAAGCATAAAACGAAAAACTGGCACATGCTTTGCATAGATATTACTGAGTCAAAGACGACTCTGTTTTAAAAAATTTGTAAGACGGCCAACGACGTCCGTTCTGATCGATTGCCAATACAGCGCAAGCTGTTTAGCCCATATTACGTTCAGTTCAGGAGAAGGCCATGTCTTCAAATTTAGATTTAACAGCAAAAAAAGCGACGAAAATAAATCTATTTAGTTTTAAAGTTCCAGCGATGCGAGCCTTCCATATGAGTTGGCTCGCTTTTTTTGTCTGTTTTTTTGCTTGGTTTGCATGTGCACCACTTATGCCGGTGATTGCAGGTGAATTTCACCTCACTAAAGATCAGATTGCCAATATCAATATTGCCGCCGTTGCGATTACCATTTTGGTTCGCCTTATTGTCGGGCCGCTATGTGATAAATACGGCCCACGTAAAACTTATACTGCTTTATTGCTGATTGGCAGTATTCCTGTTTTTGGTGTCGCTGCCGCAAACAGTTATGAATCCTTCTTATTCTTTAGATTACTCATTGGTGCCATCGGGGCAAGCTTTGTTATTACCCAATATCACACCAGTATCATGTTTGCTCCAAATGTAGTGGGTACGGCCAATGCCACCACTGCAGGCTGGGGAAATGCGGGTGGTGGTGCAACACAAGCGTTAATGCCGCTTTTGCTTGCTGCACTGGTGATGTTTGGCGTAGAGCAAAGCATGGGCTGGCGTGTGGCCTTACTGGTTCCAGGTATGATGATGGTGATTGTAGGCCTGCTGTACTGGAAACTGACCCAAGACTGCCCACAAGGTAATTTTAAAGAACTTCGCGCACAAGGAGTTGCAGTCGGGAGCGATAAAAAAGGCGGTATGGCGATTTTGATGCATGCTGCACGTAACTATCGCGTCTGGATTTTATTTGGTGCCTATGCGGCGTGTTTTGGTATTGAAATCTTTATTCATAACATCGTAGCCATGTACTACGTCAACAACTTTAACTTTGGCCTTAAGGAAGCTGGATTTGCAGCGGGTATCTTTGGTTTGCTGGCTTTATTTGCCCGCGCACTCGGTGGCATTGTGTCCGATAAAGTAGCCATGAAAAAAGGCCTCGATGGTCGCACGAAAGTACTTTTTGTCATGATTTTGTGTGAAGGTTTATTTCTGGTTTTATTCTCTCAAATGAATACTCCGATGCTGGCGATCTTAAGTATGACCGTATTTGCACTGTTTACCCACATGGCATGTGGTGCAACCTATGCATTGGTTCCGTTTATCGATCGTGACGCGCTGGGTGGTGTTGCAGGCATCATTGGTGCTGGCGGTAATGTTGGCGCAGTGGCAGCGGGTTTCTTGTTAAAAGGCATGGTGGATATTCAAACCTGTTTGATGGTGTTGGGTGGTCTGGTGGTGGTGGCAGCAGGTTTTGTGATGCTGATTCGTTTTTCGGTCGAGCATAAGGTGAAAGAACAGCGTCTTTTTGAGCAAGCCGTTCTTGAACGAAACAACCTTGCATAACCAGAACTGACCTATCTTATATCTATTCGGAGAATACCCATGAAACTTGTCATGATTGGCCACGGTATGGTCGGGCACAAATTTATCGAAAGCTTGATGGAAAAAGCAGATGATGAAATGGAAATCACCATTTTGGCCGAAGAGCCGAGAATCGCATATGACCGAGTGCATTTGAGCGAATACTTTAGCGGTAAAAGTGCCAAAGATCTTTCTCTTGCACGTATGGATTTTGCCGACGCCTATGGTATCGATTTAAGTTTAAATACTCGCGCAACCGCAATTGACCCTGTTGAAAAAACAGTGACCACATCTGCCGGTGATGTCATTGCTTATGACAAACTCATTTTGGCAACCGGATCTTATGCATTTGTACCACCAATTGCTGGAAACGACCGTTCAAACTGTTTTGTGTATCGCACCATTGAAGATCTAGATGCACTTCGTGCTGCAAGTTTAAAGGCTAAATCTGGTGTGGTGATTGGCGGTGGTTTATTAGGGCTTGAAGCCGCCAAGGCATTACGCGATTTAAATCTTGAAACACATGTGGTCGAGTTTGCGCCGCGCTTGATGGCAGTACAGATCGACGACTTAGGTGGCAAAGTATTACGCCGTAAAATTGAAAACTTGGGGGTAAAAGTTCATACGCAAAAAGCCACGCAGTCAATTGAAGAAGGTGAAACCAGTCATCATGTGATGAAGTTTGCAGACGGTAGCTCACTTGAAACCGATATTGTTTTGTTTTCAGCTGGTATTCGTCCACGTGATGAATTAGCTAAAGCGTCTGGGCTTGCTGTTGGTGAACGAGGCGGTATCAAGATTAATCAATACTGCCAAACTTCAGATCCAAATATTTATGCCATTGGTGAATGTGCGCTTTGGGACAACAAAATTTATGGTCTTGTTGCGCCTGGGTATGATATGGCGCGCATAGCTGCCAAGCATGTACTGGATGAAAGTACTCATGGCTTTGCTGGCGCTGATATGAGTACCAAACTCAAGTTGATGGGGGTAGATGTGGCATCGATTGGTGATGCACACGCCATGACACCCGATGCGTTGAGCTATTTTTATGCCGATGAAGACGCACTCATTTATAAGAAAATTGTGGTCAATGCTCAAAAAACCAAACTGCTTGGCGCCGTATTGGTGGGCGATGCCAAAGAGTACAATGATTTATTACAAATGATGCTTAACGGTCTGGATTTACCAGATCAACCTGAAAGCTTGATTATGCCGGGATATGCTCAATCCGGTGCAGCTAAGACAGGCGGCAGTGGCGTCGACTTACTTCCAGACAGTGCAACCATTTGCTCATGCAATAATGTGTCTAAAGCCGATATCTGTCAGGCGATTGAAGACGGCGCGACGTCATTAGGTGCATTAAAGAAATGTACAAAAGCAGCTACAGCTTGCGGTGGCTGTGCCCCTTTAGTGACACAAGTACTTAAATCAGAGTTACAGCGTCAGGGCGTTACGGTGAATAATCACATTTGTGAGCATTTTGCTTATTCGCGCCAAGAGCTGTATCACTTGGTTCGTGTCAATGAAATCAAAACTTTCGATGATTTGATCCATCAGCACGGTCATGGATTAGGCTGTGATATCTGTAAACCGACGGTTGCCAATATTTTAGCCTCATGCTGGAACGATTTTGTTTTAAAACCGACCCATGCAGGTTTGCAAGACAGCAACGATTATTATTTGGGCAATATTCAAAAAGATGGCTCGTATTCGATTGTACCGCGCATGGCGGGTGGTGAAGTTACTCCAGATGGGTTAATTGCAGTCGGGCAAATCGCCAAAAAATATAATCTTTATACCAAGATTACCGGTGGTCAGCGTGTGGATATGTTTGGAGCGCAGGTACATCAGTTGCCATTGATTTGGGAAGAATTGATTGCTGCCGGTTTTGAGTCGGGTCATGCTTACGGTAAATCGCTGCGCACGGTCAAATCGTGTGTAGGCAGCACATGGTGTCGCTATGGTGTCGATGATTCGGTTGGTTTGGCGATCTTTCTTGAAAATCGTTA
Source organism: Acinetobacter sp. 243_ASPC (assembly GCF_001054715.1). NCBI lineage: Bacteria > Pseudomonadati > Pseudomonadota > Gammaproteobacteria > Moraxellales > Moraxellaceae > Acinetobacter > Acinetobacter sp. 243_ASPC. Next base: position 10,936 of record NZ_JVOR01000071.1, read on the forward strand.
CAAAGGCCTGCGCTCTCCACATAAATTAAAAATGGCAGTTTCTGGGTGTACTCGTGAGTGTGCAGAGGCCCAAGGGAAAGATGTCGGCGTCATTGCTACAGAAAAAGGCTGGAATCTTTATGTGTGCGGTAATGGCGGAATGAAACCACGTCACGCAGAACTACTGGCTTCGGACTTAGACACCGATACATTGATTCGTTATATCGACCGTTTCTTCATGTTTTACATTCAAACCGCAGATCGTTTACAGCGGACCAGTGTATGGCGCGACAACATGGAAGGTGGTCTAGATTATCTCAAGGCGGTTATTGTTCAAAACTCACTGGGTATAGCGGACGAGCTAGAGCGCCGTATGTCGCATGTGATCAATACTTATCAGGACGAATGGCGTACAGCTGTGGAAGATCCTGAAGTACGCAAACGTTTCCAGACGTTCATCAACCAAAAAGAGCAACACGATCCACACATTCAGTTTACCCAAGAACGAGGTCAGATCCGTCCGCTTAAAAACAGCGAACGTCATGAAGATCGTATTCCCATGGTTGAAGCATAAGGAGACAAACACATGACCAGTTTAAAAGCCTTAAATCGAGTGAATGATGCAGAATGGATCGAGATTTGCGCACTAAATGATATTACGCCCAATACGGGGGTGGGTGCGCTTCTTCACGAGCAGCAGATTGCGCTATTTCGTGTGGGACATGAGCAACGAGTGTATGCGCTTAGTAATACCGATCCGTTTAGTGGCGCAAATGTGATGTCTCGCGGGATTATTGGCGATTTACAAGGTGAGCGTGTTGTCGCATCTCCAATCTATAAGCAGCATTTTAGCTTGGCCACAGGTCGCTGTCTGGAAGATAAAGACCAACGACTATTGGTATTTCCAACCAAAGTCGAACAAGGACGGGTGTATGTTTCGCCCATAGCGCAAAAGACGTACATTACCAACAACGGAACTGCGCAAGAAAAACTGAAGCTGGTATTGGTCGGAAATGGCTTGGCGGGTATGCGCTGTCTAGAAGATTTACTGGATATGAATGCCGAGCGCTATGAAATTACCGTGATTGGTGAAGAGCCATGGGGCAATTACAACCGCATCATGCTTTCGCCTGTTTTATCGGGTGAAAAAACGGTAGAAGACATCATGTTGCATTCGCATGCATGGTATCAAGAGCGTCAAATGCGGTTTATTGCGGGCGATCCGGCTGTGAAAATTGATCGAACCCGTAAACAAGTGACAACACAACAAGGCCAGATCGTCGACTACGACCGTTTGATTCTTGCAACAGGATCGAAACCGTTTATTCTACCGATACAGGGGAATCAACTCAAAGGCGTCATCAGCTTTCGGGATATCTATGATGTCAACACCATGGTGGATTACGCATCTAGCAAAACTCACGCCGTTGTGATTGGAGGTGGCTTACTGGGCCTTGAAGCTGCATATGGGTTAAAGCAACGTGGAATGCAGGTGACTGTGCTGCATTTGATGGATCGAATCATGGATCGCCAGCTCGATCAGCGAGCCAGCGAGCTACTTAAAAGCAGTATCGAGCACAAGGGAATCCGTATCCTTACTCAAGCCAATACCGAGGCCTTAATTGGCGATGAACATGGTCATCTTCAGCAGCTACGCTTGAGCGACGGCACTTTACTCAATGCTGACCTCGTGGTGTTTGCGGTAGGTATCCGTCCGAATATTGAGCTGGCCCAACGAGCCGGACTGCGATGTAATCGTGGAGTGTTGGTCAATGACACCATGCAAACCTTCGATCCGAGTATTTATGCCGTCGGCGAATGTATTGAGCACCGTGGTCAAACCTTTGGTTTGGTCGAGCCACTCTGGGGGCAGGCCTTTATCTGTGCCAGCCATTTGGCAGAACATGGCAGCTTAACCTTTAAAGCGCCGACTGTGCCCACTCAGTTAAAAGTCAGTGGCGTGGATGTATTTTCTGCCGGTAATTTTCAGCCACAAGATGATTATGAAGACATCATTTTAAATGACGAAAAGCGTCAGATTTACAAGCGTATCATCATTCAACACGACCAGATTATCGGCGCCGTCTTGTTTGGTGATACTGAAGATGGCTCTTGGTATGCAGAACTGATTGCAGATCAGACTCCAATTGGCTCAATTCGAAACAAATTGCTGTTTGGTCGCGATTTTGCATTAAGAAAAGCAGGTTAATCTGAAGGAGCCGCCATGAATACGATTCCCCTTGTGCAACTCCAGAGTGATACATCCAACTTAATCCGTCATACCCAAACCACATGTCCATATTGTGGTGTTGGCTGTGGCGTGACCGCGACAGTTGAAGAAACCAAATCGGGTAAAAAAATCTCGGTGACTGGAGATGAAACACATCCTTCTAATTTTGGTCGCTTATGTATCAAAGGGAGTCGTTTGGCCGATACACTGGGTTTGGAAACACGTGTGTTACAACCTATGTCGGGGCGTGGTGCAGCCCGCCATGTCACTACATGGGAGCATGTGACTGATGAAATTGCAAAACGTTTTCAAGCCTGTATCGATGAACACGGTAAAGACAGTGTGGCTTTCTATGTGTCGGGGCAACTCTTAACTGAAGACTACTATGTGGTGAATAAGTTTGTAAAAGGCTACTTGGGCACAGCCAATATCGATACCAACTCACGTTTATGTATGTCGTCGGCAGTAGCGGCGCATAAACGCAGTTTCGGTGAAGATCTGGTGCCTGCCAGTTATACCGATTTTGAGCAGACCGATCTGGTGGTACTGGTGGGTTCGAATACCGCATGGTGTCATCCGGTCTTGTACCAACGGATTATGCAAGCCAAAGCAGAGCGTGACCTTACAGTTGTGGTGATTGACCCACGTTATACTGCAACATGCGAGCAAGCAGACTTACATTTGCCGATATTACCGGGTCAGGATGTCACATTATTTAATGGCCTATTACAGTATTTGTATCAACACGGTCACACCGATCATGCTTTTGTAAATGCGCATACCGATCAGCTGCAATATGCGTTAGATGTTAGTCTGGCTCAAGCCAATTTAAACGACGTGGCAGAAAAGACCGGGATCTCACTCGACAAGCTCGAACAGTTTTATGCATTGTTTGCTCGCTTAGATAAAGTGATGACGCTGTTTTCTATGGGCGTGAATCAATCCTCACAAGGGGTGAATAAAGCCAATTCAATTATCAACTGTCATTTACTCACTGGAAAAATTGGTCGGCCAGGTGCTGCGCCGTTTTCGATGACAGGGCAGCCAAATGCCATGGGCGGGCGTGAAGTCGGCGGTTTGGCCAATATGCTGGCCGCACATATGGAAATTGAACAGCCTTTACATCGGCAAATCACTCAGCAATTTTGGAATAGTCCATCTATTGCGACTCAGCTGGGATTAAAAGCAGTCGATTTATTTCAGGCAGTTGAGCAAGGCAAAATTAAAGCCATCTGGATTATGGCCACTAATCCGGTAGTGAGCTTACCCAATGCTGATCAGGTCAAACGTGCATTAGAAGCCTGTGAGCTGGTTGTGGTATCGGATATTAGTGAACACACCGATACCACTGCTTATGCCGATTTTTTGTTGCCGGCACTCGGTTGGGGAGAAAAAGACGGAACAGTGACCAATTCTGAACGCCGTATTTCCAGACAGCGCGCCTTTCTAGATGCACCTGTACAGGCCAAAGCTGATTGGTGGGCCGTATGTCAGGTCGCAAAAAAAATGCAGTTTGATGGGTTTGAATTTCAATCTGCTGCTGAAATTTTTGATGAGCATGCCCGGTTATCAGCCACAGCCAACTTAGTAACGAATATTCAAACTGAAAATAGTGTCTTTCGTTACTTTAATCTTTCTGGGTTAGTCGGTTTATCTACAAAAGCCTATAACGAGCTTAAACCGATCCAATGGCCAGTCTTGCATAATCCTAATGAGAATGACAAGGCAATCAATCAGCAGCAGTTATTCCAATCTGGGGTGTATAGCCATAGCAATCAAAAGGCGAAGTTTATTGCCACACCTGCTATAGATGCTGTGCATGCGCCATCTAAAGCGTTTCCGCTGATTTTAAATACAGGGCGTATTCGTGATCAGTGGCACACTATGACCCGTACAGCACTTTCTGCGCATTTAACGTCACATCGTGCAGAACCCTATTGTGAAATACATCCTCAAGATGCACTCAAGTACGGTGTACAGCATGGCAGTCTGATTGAAGTGAAATCACAGTGGGGCAGTTGTGTATTGCGCTTGAGTGTTTCAGACAGTATTCGCCGTGGTCAGATTTTTGTTCCTATACATTGGAGCGAGCAACATGCTTCCGATGCACGTATTGGTAAGGTGGTCAATCCTGTGGTCGATGCGATTTCAGGAGAACCTGAGTTTAAACATACGCCTGTAATGTTGCAGCCATTTTATACGCATTGGCAAGGATGCTTGTTTGTACGTGAAGGTATGGAGCATCTTATGGTATCGCAGCTTCAACAGTTGGCATGGTGGACAAAGGTCAAAATGACCAAAGTGATTCGATACGAGATTGCGGATCGTTCCCGAATAGAAGATATACAAAACAACTTAAAAGCATTTTTACCTTTTGATGATGCATCCTACGAATGGTTAAACTTAAGTGATCCGAGTACACAACTCTCGCACAGTGTGGTGTTAAAAGACGGTATATTGATTGCAAGCTTATATATTGCGCCGTTAGAGATGTTACCCGACCGTGACTGGGTTGCAACGTTGTTTAAGCGTGAACGCCTCAGTGCATTGCATCGTAAAGCTTTACTTGCAGGCATGCCGATTAATGTGCGTAACAATGATGGCCCATTGGTCTGTAGTTGCTTTAAGGTAGGAAAAAACAAAATAGTGGATACCATCAAGGCGCAAAACATAGTGCATGAAAAACAAGTGACAGCATGCCTTAAAGCAGGCGGAAACTGTGGATCATGTTTACCCGAAATACGAGGTTTAATTAAAGCTTGTCAACAGGAGATCGATGCGTGAGCGCGAGCAAATATCCACAAACCGATTTGGTCATCTTGGCTGGTGGACAGGCCCGTCGTATGAACGGGGTCAATAAGTTATTACAAAACTTTGATGATCAGATTCAGTTGCTGAAAATTTATGAGCGCTTAAAGCACGATATTCATCAGATCTGGGTGAATAGCCATCGAGATGCCAGTTTGTATCGTCAGATTTTGCCACAAACACGTAGTTATGAAGATCATCAGCATGGTTTTTTAGGACCAATGATGGGCATATACAGTGCTTGGAATCATGTGGCATCGGATTATGTGCTTTTTGTACCGTGTGATATTACCTACATTCCCAGCAAGGTTGTGTCTTTATTGCATCATGCTTTGAATCAAGATCCACGTGCGATGATGAGTTATGTCGCAATCAACGGGACGGCATTATATCCATTTTGCCTGATGAAGCGATCAAGTGCGGCGGTGCTTAAAAATCACCTTGAACAAAATCAATTGAGCATGAAAAGAGCCTTAACAGACTTACATGCGCAGGTGGCTTATTTTAGAAAACATCGCTTATTTTTTCATAGCATCAATTCATTAGACGAGTTACAACAATACCAGCAGCTGAATACGCTCAAGCAGAGCGAGTTTTAATCAAATCCCGCCGTAAATTCGCTTAAATGAATATATGTGAGTTTAGATAATCATTATTACATTTATCCTGAAGCGAACAAAAAAATGCAAGACAGGTCTGATTTTTGTTAGTAAATTGGATTGTCACTGATGAGTAATGGTGCAAGGAAGCATATTTTGATCATTTTTTGAAATATTTTTGCTTTTTAAAATCAACATCATGAGTCATTATAGAATTATCAACGTGCAATAGCGCTGTGTAAGGGTCATCTCGAAGTTTTAATTATGAGTGCATACAATGAAGCATGAAACACAAGATCTGATGACGCCATCTTTTGAAGATCAATATGGGCGTTATAAACGGAAACTACGTATTTCCGTTACAGATCGTTGTAACTTCAAATGCCTGTATTGTATGCCAGAACATCCAGAGTGGATCAAAAAGCATGACTTGCTAAGTTTTGAGGCACTTTTTGAGTTTTGTCGTTTTATGGTGCAAAACGGAATTGAAAATATTCGGATTACTGGCGGTGAACCACTGATGCGCCAAGGCGTGGTGCACTTTATACGTGATTTGCAATCGCTACGGGCAAAAGGTTTAAAGCGTATTTCGATCACCACCAATGCCCATTACTTAAAGAAATATGCATTAGATCTTAAACATGCAGGTTTAGATGATCTCAATATTAGTCTAGATAGTCTCGATCCTGAGCAATTTATGACGCTGACCAAAAAGCCAATTTTGCCTGTTTTAGAAGGTATCAAGGCAGCGCAAGCCGTAGGTTTGAAATTTAAGATTAATACCGTGCTCATGAAGGGTAAAAATGACGATCAAATTTTACCATTAGTTCAGTGGGCCAAATCGCAACATATTCCGCTCAGATTTATCGAGTTTATGCCACTTGATGGTGATCAGCACTGGTCGAACGCCGCTGTAGTGTCAGAGCAAGAGATTTTAGAGGTACTCTCTAAAACCTATTCAATTGAAGCGCTAGAGCAACACAGTGAGCCAGCACGGCTTTTTCGTTTAGATCAAAATTATGACGTAGGTGTCATCTCAACCATTACCCACTCTTTTTGCGGACAATGCGATCGAATTCGTTTAACAGCTCAAGGTGAGCTGTATAACTGCCTATTTGCGCCTAATGGCATTGATCTCAAGCCATTACTAAACGAATTGGTTCAAGGGTATGATCAAGATCGGACACTGACAGAACTCTATGATAAAACCTCGAGCTATATCTGGAATAAAGCCAAAGGCTTTCATAGCTTAAACACACACACACGAAAAATTACCATGCATATGATTGGAGGATAACAATGTCGGCCTTAAACGTCACGATTGAAGGTTATGGTGCCATACAAAGAAAAATACCCTCCCAGATCGTTTTGAATTATTCAGATACAGTGCTTGTTTCTGACGTTTTAAATGATATTACTCATCAATATCCAGATGCGACACAGGCCATTGAGCGCTGTGCCTGTGCAATTGGTGAAGATATTATTTCGCGTCAAACCTACTTAAGCCAAAATTGTACCTTGGTCTTACTTTCACCAGTAGCAGGAGGCTGATATGAAAGAGTTTCAACGCGTACAGTCAGTCGACTTAACACTGGATAGTTTTGATCCGATATCCGATTTTCCTGCTTGTGGTGGTATTGGTATTTTTCAGGGAACGGTACGTAACCATCACAATGGTCGCGCTGTGAGTGGGCTGAAATATACCTCCTATACGCCTGTTGCAGAAAAAATGATTCGTCAGATTGAACAAGACATCATGAATAAGCACGGTGCTGCATATGTACGGGTTATTCATCGTATTGGGCAGCTAGATATCGGTGGAATGGCAATTATTGCCGTGGCCTATGCGCCGCATCGCCGTGAAGCGTTTGCGGCCTGCGAAGAGGCGGTAGAGCGTGTAAAACATGAAGTGCCAATCTGGAAAGAAGAGTTTTATACCGATGGCAGCAGTCAATTTGTCGAAGGATGCTGTATCCGTAAAGATCATCATCATGACCATATCGATCATTCACATCATCACGAACACCAGCACTAATTTAAAACGGGATTTTTAATGAAAAACGTAGGCATGAAACCGGAAAGTTATCGTATTGCCGAAGCTCAAGCTATTTTGTATGCACCACCACATTGTATTGAATTACTTCGTCAGGGAAATACCGAAAAAGGTGATGCACTAAAAACAGGACGCATTGCAGGTATCTTGGCCGCAAAACGTACCGATGAGCTGATTCCGCTTTGCCATCCATTGCCTATTTATCGTGCCGAAGTCGATTACGAGTTACATGAAAACTTTGTTGAGATTCTAACCACGGTAGAAACCATCGGCCCAACGGGCGTAGAGATGGAGGCACTCACAGCCGCAAGTATTGCTGGTTTAACCCTGTACGATATGCTTAAACCGCACTGTGAGCCAGAAGATTTGGTGTTAGATCAGTGCAAGCTCTTAAAGAAAAAAGGCGGTAAATCGCATTTCAAGCGTACACTTCGCCAAGCTGTATCTGCGGCGGTAATTGTATTGTCAGATACTGTAGCCTCTGGCAAAAAACCAGATACTGCCGGTAAGTCTGTGGTTGAGAGTTTAACCGAAGCTGGCTTTACGCCTATTCATTACCAAATTTTGCCAGATGAGCCTGAACAGCTTAAAGAACTGGTTCTTGAGTTAACCAAATCCTATGCATGTGTTATTACAGTGGGCGGTACAGGAATAGGTAAGCGAGACATTACAGTCGACACCCTAGAGCCGTTACTTGAACGTAAGCTCGATGGCTTGATGGAAGCTGCACGTGCATTTGGTCAGCGCCGTACACCGTATGCAGCAATGTCGCGTGGAGTTGCAGGTTTTATCGATCGTTCATTGGTGATGACATTCCCGGGTAGCCGTGGTGGTGCTTCTGAAACAATGGCTGCTTTATTGCCAGCAATTGTGCATATTTTTGATGTGTGCCGTGATCTTCCACATCCGGGAGGTTATGAATAATGTCCGCATGTGGCCATGAAAAAGGTCTAATCAGTATCGATGAGGCAATTGATCATATTTTAAATACGGCCAAGCCACTTAGCACGGAAAACATTGAACTACAAAATAGCCTAAGTAGATATCTGGCACAGCCAATTCATTCGCCAGTGAATCTACCAAGTTTTGATCAAAGTGCTGTTGATGGATATGCGCTGTGTGCGAGTGATATCATTGAAAAGAACCAATACTTTGAACTTATAGGTGAAATACGCGCAGGGCAAAGCAGTGATCTGGTTTTGAAAGCAGGTCAGGCAACGCGTATTTTTACTGGCGGTAAACTTCCAGAGGGATGTACGACGATTGCGCGTCAAGAGATTGTACATCGGCTCGATGATCATCGAATCCAGATTACAGAAACACTTCAGGCCAACATCGACATCAGACGCCAAGGTGAAGAGTTGGCTTTGGGGCAGCAGGTTGCTAATAAAGATCAATATCTTAAGACCGGGCCTTTAGCCGCGTTGAGCATGGCTGGAGTTCAGCAGGTTGATGTATATCGTCACCCTAAAGTCGCCGTAGTAATTACAGGTGATGAAGTTGCTACTGAGCAAAATAGCCTAAGTAGTGCACATGTCTATGATGCCAACGGACCGCTAATTAAGGCGTGGTTTCAAGAGCGACATATACAAGTTGAAATTTTACACATTCATGATGAAGCGAAGGCACTCAGTGAATTGTTTGCTCGACTTAAAAATCACTATGATGTGATTGTTACGACAGGTGGTGTGTCTGTAGGGGACTATGATTTTGTTCGGCCCTGTGCTTTTGAGGTTGGATTTAAAGAAATCTTTTGGAAAGTCAAACAAAAACCCGGTAAACCGATTTTCTTTGCCAAATATCAACAAGATCAGCATGCGTGTTATTTACTCGGGCTACCGGGCAATCCAGCCGCCGTGTACGTATGTATGCAAGTATATACGCGTCTGCTCATCGATGCGCTGCAAGGTCAAAATCAAAATATCGATTGGTTTGAAGTCAAGCTTGCACAACCGCTTAAAGCCGATAAGCGTGAGCGCTTTATGCGCATGAAACTGGAGCTTCATGCTGGTGAGCTAAGTGCTGCAAACCTTGCCAATCAACAGTCACATATGTTAAGTAACTTAATGGATGCGAACTGTCTGGTTCGCGTACCAGCGGATATAAGTCCAGAAGTGGGAACGCTCGTCTCTGCAATACGAATATAAGGTGCCAATCATGATAAAAAAAATCGCTGTATTTTCGCTTTTCTGTCTTGGTGCTTTACACGTTTCGGCAGGTGAGGTGAGAGTCTATGCGGCGGCAAGTTTGACTAATGCAGTGACTGATATTGCCAAGCTTTACAAACAGCAGCATCCATCAACCAATGTCGTGACTGTTTTTGGTGCATCATCGGCGCTAGCTAAACAAATCGAGAGTGGTGCTAAAGCAGATATTTATTTTTCTGCAGATACAGACTGGATGAAATATTTAGTTAAGACTCAGTTTATATCGTCAGGTAAGGTAAAAAATACACTTGGCAATCAGCTTGTGGTCATCACGCCGATGGATATGGATGTACCTTTTGGCCCCACCAAACAATTTAACTTTGCCAATGCATTTAAAGGCCATTTATGTACTGGTCAAATGGAATCTGTGCCTGTAGGCAAATACGCTAAACAAAGCTTGATGGCTTTAGGCTGGTATACACCTTTGCAAGGACGTATTGTTGGGACAGATGATGTGCGTTCAGCTTTGGCCTTTGTTGAACGTGGTGAATGCGATGTTGGAATTGTTTACCAAACCGATGCATTAATCAGTAAAAAAGTTAAGATTATTGGAACATTCCCTTCAAAAACACATGATCCGATTGTTTATCCTGCGGCGCTCACCAAACAAGGTGAACGTAATCGGGAAGCGGCCCAATTTGAACATTTCATGCTTAAAAATGCCAAAGCAAAAGCCATTTTTACCCGTTACGGTTTTAGTGAGTTGAAATAGTCGTTCTACATGCTCACACCTGAAGAAATCTCTGCCTTATATTTATCTGCCAAAGTGGGCTTGTTTGCCACTTTGGTGAATCTTCCTTTTGCTATTTTTGTGGCGTGGATCTTAGCTCGATATGAATTTCGCCTAAAAGTTATACTCGAATCTCTTTTACAATTACCTATGATTTTACCACCCGTGGTATTGGGGTATTTACTGCTGATTTTATTTGGTAACCGCGGTATTGTAGGGGAGTTTTTAAGTGAATGGGGGATTCAACTGGCATTTAACTGGAAAGGCGCAGTCATTGCCTCGATGGTGGTGGCTTTCCCACTGATGGTTCAACCGATTCGTTTGTCTTTTCAACTGATTAATCAGCAGCTTGAACAAATTGCACAGACCTTGGGGGCAAGCCCTATTCAGGCTTTTTTTTCGATTAGTTTGCCGCTTGCCTTGCCTGGTGTACTTATTGGAAGTATTTTGTGTTTTAGTCGCAGTCTGGGGGAGTTTGGTGCCACTATTACCTTTGTGGGCAATATTCCAGATGAAACCCGCACTGTACCCATCGCAATTTATTCGTTACTACAACAACCGGATGGCGAAAGCATGGCAATGCGTTTAGTACTACTCTCCGTAGGTTTGGCGTTTGCTGCACTGGTGGCCAATCATCTTATTTTAAAACGTTATCAGCAAAGGTTAACGCCATGAATCTGCGCTGTCACTTTAATTACGTCCAGCGTGATTTTCAGCTTCATGTTGATTTAACACTAAGGCATAACTTACTCGGGATTCTAGGCCCGTCTGGTTCTGGAAAAAGTACGTTTTTAAAAAATATGGTGGGAGTTTTGAAGCCTCATGACGGTGAGATCTCTTTCAATGAGCGTGTTTTGGTCAATACAGCCGAGCAGCAATTTGTACCTACGCACCAACGTCATATTGGACTGATTTTCCAACAGGCGCAGCTTTTCCCACATTTAAACGTAAGACAAAATCTTGAATATGCGTTGCGGTTTAATAAGAAGCGTCCGCAAAAATTCAGTTTTGAGCAGATTGTAAAGTTACTCAGCCTAGATGCATTGCTTGGCCGTAAAGCTTTACAGCTTTCTGGTGGGGAGGCACAGCGAGTCTCGATTGGGCGCGCTTTACTGGCTTCTCCAGAACTTTTATTGCTTGATGAGCCGCTCACAGGTTTAGATCGACACCTAAAAAATCAGCTTTTGCCTTTTTTATTCGAGCTTAAACAGCAATTAAATATTCCGATCATTTACGTAACACATCATCCAGAAGAGCTGGATTATCTCAATGCGCCCATTGTGACTATGGAACGGGGGATATTGCAGTACAGCGATACATAAGTCAGTCAATCAAATAATCATTCATATAAGTCGATTAAAGTTTTGATGCAAGTAAACCTGCTTGTAATACGTTAAATACATCGTAATGAACACATTGAGCGACATTAAATCTTAAAAATTGTTTGAATAAACCTGATGTGCTAAACGCTTCACCTAAAGCAAGAACGACACCTTGCTCTGTGCAATACTTTTGTAGTCGATGAAGATCAATATAAGCAGGTAACTCACACCATAGAAACATTCCTGCTTGTGGTTTTATCCATGGGCGAATTTGAATTTGTTCAAGTGTATTTATGGATATGTCCATAGCATTTGCCAAACGTGTATTCAGCTGCTCAAGATGCTTACGGTATTTTCCATCTGTGAGCACCTTATACAAAACATGTGCTGAAAAATTATTATGACTGAAACTCGTAGCAATTTTGAGATCAATTAAATCATTAATCCACTCAGGTTTTGCCACGATATAGCCGCAGCGTAATGAAGCTGATAATGTTTTGGAAAAGCTGCCGATGTAAATACTGTTTGTAAGGCCGTCAAGTGCGCTAAAGCGAGGCGAGTGTTTATTTTCAAAATCTGAAAAAATATCGTCTTCAATTACAATCATATTCGCTTGTGTAATTAAAGAAACCAGTTGATGAACCGTCGCGGATGAAGGCATAGCGCCTGTAGGATTATGAATACCTGAATTCGTAATATATAACCGCGGTTGATGTTCTATGATGGCTTGCTGAAAGGCCTCAATATTTGGGCCACCTGTAGTATATGGAATACCGATGACTTTGGCTTGATGCACCTTAAGTAACGCCTTAAAGTTAAAATAACAAGGATCATCAACTAAAACAGTATCACCCGGTTTGAGTAAAAAACGACAAAGTAGATCGGTTGAATATGAACCTGAATCGGTCAGCAAAACTTGATCTGGACTTACAAATATACTTTTACTTTGCAAGCGTCTTGCCAATAATTCACGTAGCAAATTAAACCCTAATGGCGAGGAGTAATTCATCAATTCAAAGGTCGATTCTTTGGAAACGTCACGGATTGCTTTTCTTAAAGCTTCATGAGGCATCCAGCTATCTGGGAGCCAGCCGCATCCTGGCTTTATTAATGATGGAGATGCTTCTAAGAGTTCGCGAGATAGCCGAAGTGGATCAAGGTGTTTAACCTGTATCGGCTCCATATTTGAAAGCTTTAAAGGTTCTAGTGGTGCGCTAACAAAAAATCCAGAGCCTGCACGAGACTCTATCTGGCCAGTAGATAACATCCGCTCATAAGCACAAACAATTGTAGATACAGAAAAATCAAGCTGTTTGGCCAGTTGTCGAACAGATGGTAGTCGCATACCTGGTGTGAGCCGACGACTTTTAAGTTCAGAATCGATATAACGTATTACGTGTTCAATTTTAGTCATGTCAAACCAATTACTGTATTGAATTTTAATCCAGTACAGTTTTTATAAATTGTACTGTACTGTATCTTTGTACTAACTTAACATAAGTTTATAAAAAGACATTCTATAAAATGCGATGTCATCATGAATTCTCAATTTTTTGCTTGGTTAAGTGGTTTAATCGGTGTTGTAATCTTTTCCGGATCTTTACCTGCAACACGTATTGCTGTTATGGATTTTAATCCTTGGTTTTTAACAGGAATTCGTGCTGTCATTGCGGGTATTGTTGCTATGGTCTTGTTAAAAATCTTAAAAGCTAAGCGACCATCAAAACGTGATTGCGGGAATTTAGTATATGTCGCGGTTGGTGTTGTTGTGGGATTTCCGTTATTTACAGCATTAGCACTGCAACATATTAGTGCGGCTTTTTCGATTGTATTTATAGGATTGCTTCCTTTATGCACTGCCATATTCGCAGTCCTACGTTCAAATGAACGACCCCAACTGACATTTTGGCTGTTTTCATTATTTGGAAGCGGATTGGTTGTTTTATATATTTTGTTAGATATATCGCTGAATACGCAAAGCTTTTTTGGGATTTTATATATGCTTTGTGCAATTATACTATGCGGATTTGGATACGCTGAAGGGGCGAATCTAGCGAAAAAAATAGGGGGATGGCAGGTCATTTGCTGGGCGCTGGTTATTTCATTACCTGTAATGCTCATAGTAACGATCTATAATTATTCTAGTGAAATACTAGATAAATTGACTTTATCTGGTCTGGTAGCTGTTTTATACATCTCGATCTTCAGCATGCTGATCGGATTTTTCTTCTGGTACTATGGTTTATCAAAAGGCGGTATTGCAAGTGTAGGGCAATTGCAATTATTGCAACCCTTTATGGGCCTAGCACTTGCAGCGGTGATATTATATGAACCAATTAGTGCCAACATGCTTATTATCACAGCAGGCGTCATTTGTTGTGTGGCATCTGCCAAGAAATTTGCCTAATCGATTACAAGCAATTAGCAGGTTTTGGAATACCAGCCAAACGGCTTAAATGGCGTGCAACAAGACCTGTTTTGAATGCTTGCTGTAACACTGCATTATCAATATTGGCATCTACCGTTTTCATTAGATATTTGATCAGAGGACGCGTTGCAGGAGAGTGTCCGAACTGTTGATAAAACTGGCGGACTGCATTTAAAACGTTAAAGTGCCATTCAGTCAATTCAAGATCTAAAGAACGAGCAAGCTCTTGAGCCACGTCTTTATTCCAAATGGTGTAATCGACAAGATGTCCATCTTGATCAAGATCTAAGCGCATAAAATAGCCTAAGCAAAAATCAAATTATTTAAAAGATACACTACGTTTGAATTGCAAAACTAAGTCCGCAAATGCACTGTAATCTAGGGGAATTATAGCGGAACTAAGATCAGGATTTAAAAGAGTCCGTTCGTTATTTAAACAGTAATACGACTGAAAAGAACGCATATTCTCGCTGGTGAGTGCCGACAATGCTTCGCCCATGATCACGATTTGATCACCTTCCACAAAGACCTGTTGTACTTTATTTAAAGCAGAAGCAGTCGATGCAAAAGAAGTTTGTATGAGGTAAATTGTGTTGTTCATCTTTGGAAATTACCAATATAAAACATAATCAAAGGATTGAATCAGGCTTGCATTGAATTCGACAAACTCGATGTCTTGTGAAGAATTTCTAACAAACGCATGTTGCTGATATTTTGATTCAACTAAAATGGGCGTTAAGTCATAAAATTCAAAACTTTCCAGCATACTTGAAGCGGGTTTAAAGGCATGAATGAGCTGATCAAAGCTTTGGTCTTCTTTTAACAGCGTTAGGGCTGCATCTTGAAGTAAAACGCTGATATTAGAGCCAAAAGTGGCTAAAACCATCGTCGCAGACAGGCTTTCGTTGACCTGTAACTGACTTAAATTAGACTGGGTTAAAATAACGAGTACAGATTTCACACAATATACCTTTTAAAAGCAACACTCTAGAAATAAAAAGCTGCTTAAAATTGAATTAGACGTGTAGAAGATTCTACGGCATCTGCAAGTTCACCTAAACCAACCAGTTCAAATCCCTGAGCCAAGTTGTAATGCGTGAGTTGATGGCGTTTAGCATTTTCTTCATCTGTAATTCCACGGTTTAGTGCAGCACTAACACAAACAGGGAGTCGTATTGAGAGCTTTTGCCATTCTTGAGTCAAACGACGCTGATCATCGGGCACCCACTGCAAATCGTTTGCAACATGAACAGCGTCTTGATAAAAGAACACTCGGAACACTTCATTTTTGTCCTGAAGTGCCTGAACTAAACCAAGTGCATGCCATGCATGAACCGATGTAGGTGCAGCAGTAATTAAAACTAATGTACTCATTGAAATTTCACTGTAGCCATGCGTCTGATAACAGATGAGCTATTTACACATTATAAAAAGGTAAGTATACAATGATTTTAGTGACAGGTGGTTTAGGCTTTCTTGGGTCACACATTGCTTTGAGTCTTCTGGCTCAAGGTCAAGAGGTTATATTGGTCGACAACTTGGCCAATGCATCTTTACAAACATTAGAACGATTAGAATATATTTCCGGTATGTACGTGCCATTTGTGAAAGTGGACGTTCGCAACACACCCGCGTTAAATAAAGTTTTTGAGCAATATTCCATTGATGCTGTCGTACACACCGCAGGTTTTAAGGCACTCGAAGAATCCAAGCTTAAACCGCTTGAGTATTATAATGACAATGTCAGTTGTATCATGAGCTTGTTGCGTTCTATGCAGCGTACAGGCGTAAGAAAACTGGTTCATCTCTCAAGCTTAGCAGTGTATGGCGCTTCTGGATTAAATCTTACAGAAGATACGTCTTTTAATACCACTTATCCCAATCCATATATTAAATCTCAGCAAATGATTGAAGAAATCATACGAGATACGTATAAAACTGATCATGAATGGAAAATCGCCATCTTGAGACTTTCCAATATTGCCGGTGCCTTTGAACATGGGGTACTCGGAGAAATGGTGCCTCAATTACCAAAAAATATTATTCCACTCGCGATGCAGGTTGCCGCCATGCAACGGGATTATCTGGAATTACAGCATCAGGCTCTTACCGATGATCAAACCGTAGAGCGAAGTTTTTTGCATGTGCTCGATGCATGTGAAGCCGTACTCGCAAGTTTATACTGGCTCAACCATCAAGAGCATACGTGTGAAGCATTTAATATCGCGCATGATCATGTGACTTCGATTCAATCTCTACTTGAGCAAATAAGTGCCATTACTCAAACTCAGATTAATACACACGATGCCATGTTTGCTGTAGACGAATTGGCACAACTTGGTGCAGATATCAGCAAAGCTGAAAAAACATTGAACTGGAAACCGAAACGTACTCTACAGCAAATACTTGAGCACCAATGGCAGTTCTATCAAAATACACTTAAAATGTAATAAAAATGATTCTTATTTACAAACTGAGCTGGCTTTATTAATATTTCATGACCAGCCAAGTAATCGTAACGGTTGCTCTAGCCCGTACTTGTCATTAATCATTATGGATAATAGAGGTTTTTATGCAAACTCGAATTGAACACGACACGATGGGTGAAGTCGAAGTCCCAAACGATGCAATGTGGGGAGCTCAAACGCAACGTAGTTTGCAAAACTTTAAAATTGGTCAAGAGCGTTTACCTCGTGCCATGATTCGTGCGATGGGTTTAGTGAAAAAATCTGCAGCCATCACCAATGCAAGCTTGGGCCAATTACCTCAAGACTTATCTGCTTATATTGTTGATGCGGCAGATGATGTAATTGAAGGGAAGTGGGACTCACAATTTCCACTGGTGGTCTGGCAGACAGGATCTGGTACGCAAAGCAATATGAACTGCAACGAAGTGATTGCAAATATTGCCAATCAAAAATTGGGAAATGCATTAGGATCACAGTCACCTGTACATCCTAATGATCACGTCAACCGTGCTCAATCGACCAATGATTCGTTTCCAACCGCGATTCATGTGGCTGCAAGCCTTCAGATCAATGAATTGCTTATTCCTGCAGTAACACGCCTAAAAGCGACGTTGCAACAAAAGTCTGATGAATTTAATGACATTGTTAAAATCGGACGCACTCATTTACAAGACGCAACCCCACTCACACTTGGGCAAGAGTTTTCTGGTTATGTCTCTCAGCTTGAGCATGGTTTACATCGTCTAAAACAAGCACTGGAAGGCTTATACGAATTACCTTTAGGTGGAACGGCTGTAGGCACTGGCTTAAATGCTCATCCTGATTATGCAGTTCAGGCTGCTGCCGAGTTGGCCAAGCAAACAGGTTTACCTTTTGTCACTGCACCAAATAAATTTGAAGCACTCGCAGGGCGCGATGCGGCTGTATTTGCATCGGGCGCGCTTAAAACATTGGCAGTCAGTTTAAATAAAATTGCCAATGATATTCGTTGGCTGGCGAGCGGTCCACGCTGTGGTTTTGGTGAAATTCGTATTCCAGAAAACGAACCAGGATCAAGTATCATGCCGGGTAAGGTTAATCCGACACAAAGTGAAGCCATGACGATGGTGGTTGCTCAGGTACTTGGTAATGACACCACGATCAATGTAGCAGGTGCATCTGGTAACTTTGAGCTGAACGTATTTATGCCAGTAATTGCATTTAACTTATTACAGTCTATTCAGCTTTTAGGCGATGCATGTAATAGCTTTAATGATCATTGTGCGGTGGGTATTGAGCCAAATCGAGATAAGATCGATCACTTCTTGCATAATTCATTGATGCTGGTCACTGCATTAAACCCTGTAATTGGATATGAGAATGCAGCGAAGGTCGCCAAAACTGCCTACAAAGAAAATAAAACTCTTAAACAAGTGGCAGTTGAACTTGAATTGGTGAGCGAACAACAGTTTGATGAAATTGTTCGTCCAGAAAAAATGGTTTCACCTAATGCAAAATAACTTGCAATTGCACTGAAATCACACATCAGCAGTTTTTATCTGACGAGCAAACACGTACAATGTGACATCCTGATAAAGACTGCTGATGAAATTTCCCATGCTTGACGTGTATTTAACAGATATTCAAAAAAATGTTCAATTTCGTGATTATCCGAGTGATCAACCTGTTAAATTTTTAATTAATCTAAAAAAAATATTTCCAAGTACCGCTGATTTACTACTTCCTGTATTACCCGAGGACAATAATCTTGAAAATGTTACATGGGAATCTACATCGAAAGATTTCACCACATTCAAGAAACTTGTAGAGGCATGGGGTGTAATCGAATTACGCCTTAATGCATTAACAGCATATAAAGATAAAGAATTTACCAATCAGGTGCTTAAACAAGCACAAACCAAACGTAAGCAAATGGGTGCCAGTCATACAAAACTAAATATGGTCGAGCTGGACTACATTTTTATTCATGAAGTACACACTTTAATCGATGCAGAACTATCCGAGATTGGTGAAAAATTTTATTTACCAACATTACGCGAACTCTGGAAAGATGAAGTGAGCTCGAATGTTCTACTTGTAAAACTTTAATCGTTGAACAAAAAGTAAAAAATATATCGTATAAATTCAAATACCTTGTGCAGCGATCTGGCATAAATCATGCTATAAAAATAGTGGTTTTTCCATTTATTACCATTGCTGCAGCAAGGAATTTGAGCACATGACCAATCCAGTAATATCCTTACTTCAAAATCGTCGCACCATATACGCTATCGGCAAAAATATTCAGCAAACGCCAGAACAATTAACTGAACTCATTCAAGAAGCAATACGCCAAAGCCCATCTTCGTTTAATTCTCAGTCTTCTCGAGCAGTTATCTTATTTGATGCAGAACATGAAAAATTTTGGGGATTCATCAAAGAAAAACTCAAAGAATACGCCACAGATGAAGCCGCAGCAGAAAAAACCAGCAAAAAAATGGATAGCTTTGCAGCAGGGGTGGGAACTATTTTATTTTTTGAAGATCAAAATGTCATTCAGGAGCTTCAAGAGAAATTTGCCTTGTATGCAGATAATTTTCCGGTTTGGTCCGAGCATTCGACTGCTATGGCGCAACTTGCAGTATGGACAGCACTTGCAGCTGAAAATGTGGGGGCATCTTTACAGCACTATAATCCTATCGTCGATGACAAAGTCCATGCTGAATGGGCTGTTCCATCGAGCTGGAAACTACGTGCACAATTGGTGTTTGGTTCAATTGAGGCACCAGCTGCCGAAAAGTCATATATTGACGATGAAACACGCTTTAAAATTTTCAAGTAACTGATCAAAATGATAAATCGAGATAGTTGAAATAATCTATACTCGATTTATCATTTAAAATAGCCTAAGTAAATAATGAAATAATTTCTTTTTTTAAAAACTCATATCTCAAATTATCAATCAATGCATCTGACCAATAAATACCAATCGTAAAAGTGGGCAATTCAAAAGGTATTGAATGGATTGTCAAATTGTTTGCGTAAGACAAATGGCTCAATACTGCACTTGGTAAAGTTAATATTGCATCGCGGTTATATTCTAAAATTTTGAGTGCTGTCGAATAATGCTGGCAACGTAAAAAAATTTCACGATGAATACCTTGCCGATGAAGATACACATCTTCAAGCAATGTACCTGTACGGCGTGAAGACACCCCAATATGCAGACCAGATCGGTAAATCTCAGCATTTATAACAGATTGTTGGCTGCAAATAACATAATGATCTTTCAGTAAAGCTTGAAAACCAATGCTGTCATGCGTTGGCGATTCTACATCGATAATAAAATCGAGCTGTTGATTTAATAGATCATTTTGAATGGTATTTCGATTGAGTTTGATACTACTAAACTCAATATTTTGATCGATCTGCTCAAAATGCTGAATGATTTTAGGCAAAACAAGTGGTTCAATCTCGTCATGGATAGCAATTCTTAATGTTTTAATGAGGCTCGGATCAAAACTCTTTTTTTGTTGACTAATATTTTGAAAAAGAATCAGTGCGTTTTTAATGACAGGATAGATATGTTCTGCAAATGGTGTAGGTTGCATGCTATTGCCGAGACGTATAAATACCTCATCTTCAAGTTGAACTCTTAAACGCTGTAAAGCATGACTGGCAGCCGATTGACTAATGGATAAACTTTGCGCGGCTCTCGAAATACTTTTTTGTTCAAAAATTGCAACAAACAGTGGATATAAGTTGATATCAATGCGATGAAATAAGCTTAGATCTAGGTAGTGTTGCGCAGTATGAAACTTATGAATTTCATTCATAGTGAAGTATTTAATAAAATCATTTCATGCATAATAAATTTACGTTTATGGTGAGTAAAGGATAAACACAACGAATTAGGAATAAAAATGTTTAAACTTTCAGAGCGTGCTCAAGATTTTGTGAATAGAACACGAGACTTCATTCATAACGAAATAGAACCGATTGAGTTAAAGTTTTGGGATGATGTACATCAAATGAATCCCAACGGCGACTGGACGACTTGGGTTTGGCCAGAGCAGCTTGAAGTATTGAAAGCCAAAGCCAGAGCGGCGGGTTTATGGAATCTTTTCTTACCCGACAGGGAGCTTGGCGCAGGGCTATCTGTTCAGGAGTATGCACACATAGCAGAGTTAACAGGTAGAAGCCTTTTGGCACCGATTGTATTTAACTGTAGTGCACCAGACACCGGCAACATGGAGTTGCTATGGCGCTATGGTACTGAGCAGCAAAAAAATGATTGGCTCATGCCGCTTTTAAACGGCAAAATTCGTTCCGTTTTTTGTATGACTGAACCTGATGTTGCTTCAAGTGATGCAACTAATATGCAAGCAACCGCGGTGATTGAAGGTAATGAAATTGTACTCAATGGCCGAAAGTGGTGGTCATCGGGTTTGGGTGATCCAAATGCAAAACTCATCATTTTTATGGCACATACGCCTGATACCAGTAAAGATCGACATCATCAGCATTCGATGGTGCTGGTACCGCTTGATACACCCGGTGTCAAAATCCAGCGAATGTTGTCTGTTTTTGGGGAGTATGATGCACCGCATGGTCATGGAGAAGTTATTTTTGATCAGGTGCGAGTCCCTATAGAAAATTTTATCGGCGGTGCAGGTCAAGGTTTTGAAATTGCACAAGGGCGATTAGGCCCCGGGCGTATTCACCATTGTATGCGATGCATTGGAGCCGCAGAAAAGTCACTCGAGTTAATGATTGATCGAGGTATGTCACGTACGGCGTTTGGTAAAGAGTTGCTCAAACTGGGCGGAAATCTCGAACGCGTCGCAGAGGCACGCGTTGCAATTGATCAAGCACGCTTACTTACCTTATATACAGCATTTAAAATGGATACTTATGGAACTTTGGCTGCGCTCACAGAAATTTCAGCCATCAAGTTGGTTGCACCCAATGTACTAGAAAAAGTAGTAGATATGGCAATCCAGGTCCATGGCGGAGCTGGGCTTTCACGCGATACCATGCTATCTGCCTTTTTTATTCATGCACGAAGTCTAAGATTGGCCGATGGGCCAGATGAGGTGCATAAAGGCATGATTGCTCGGTTAGAGCTTGCGAAACGTGGCTATGGCCGGTCGAAACCTTCACAATAAAAAATAAGGAAAATTTATGTCAGTTATTGATTTGGGTGGTTCGGTTCAAGAGGGAGAAGAGTTAGACATCCATGCGATTGAATCATGGTTAAAACAGCAAGGAATCTTACTTGAAGGACAGGTAGAGCTGACACAATACACGGGCGGCGCATCCAACTGGACCTATCGGCTGAAATACCATAATGTGGATCTGATCTTACGGCGCCCACCCAACGGTACTAAAGCGAAATCTGCTCATGATATGGCACGAGAATTTTTTGTACAAAAACACTTGGCAGCCTATTATCCAGTAGTGCCTGAGATGATTGCATTGTGCCAAGATCCGCATGTGATCGGTTGTGACTTTTATGTGATGCGGCGTATCGAAGGAATTATACCTCGTGCAAAACTTCCGCCGGAACTTCAATTAAATGAAGAACAAATCAATCAACTCTGTCGAAATGTACTGGATCGGTTAATTGAACTCCACCAAGTACCTTATGAAGCGACTGAGTTAAAAGATCTGGGCAAAGGTGAAGGCTATTGCCAGCGGCAGGTCGAGGGATGGGATAAACGTTATGAAAAAGCAAGAACCATCAATGTGCCATCGTTTGGATATGTTCGACAGTGGCTAAAAGACAACACACCTAGAGAATCAAAAATTTGCATTATTCATAATGACTGGCGATTTGATAATGTGATCCTTGATCCTGAGTCACCAACAAATGTGATAGGCGTACTCGATTGGGAAATGGCGACGCTGGGCGATCCACTCATGGATTTGGGAAATGCATTGGCTTACTGGGTAGAAGAAACAGACAACATGATTTTCAAATCGACACGTCGTCAGCCCACACATTTAAAAGGAATGTTCACTCGCAAACAAGTGGTAGACTACTACATGCATCAGACCGGTTTAGATACTACAAACTGGACGTTTTATGAGGTATTTGGTGTTTTTCGCCTGGCTGTGATTGCACAGCAAATTTATTACCGATATTTTCATAAACAGACAAAAAATCAGGCTTTTAAGGATTTCTGGATTGTGATTCACGCACTTCATATCCGTGCTTTAAAATTAATTGCTGCCGAAAAGTTCAAACACAGCAAGATCAACACCAAATATCTTCACAAAGTTCAAGGAATCTTAAAGAAATGACCACAATTTATCTGGTTCGTCATGGTCAGGCTTCCTTTGGTAAAGCAAATTATGATGAGTTATCTCCTACAGGACAGTCTCAAGCAGAATTACTGGGCCAGTATTTCAAACAAATTTTAAGTGAAGCGCCTTATGTGGTGGCAGGTACAATGAAACGCCATATGCAAACGGCGCAAGGTGCGCTTAAGCAGTGTTTTCCTGAAGCGAATATTCATATCCATGCGGGCTGGAATGAGTTTAATCATCAACAAGTATTTGCAAATTACGACCCACGCTTTAAACAACCTGAATTACTTAAACAAGAGGTCACCAAAGCATCTAATCCGAGAGACTATCTAGGGCAAATTTTTGAAAATGCAGTTTCCAGATGGACAGATGGCGCGTTTCATCACGAGTACGAAGAATCGTGGCCAGATTTCAAATCTCGAGTTGAAACAACTTTAGCGCAACTATGTAATGAGCTTTCAGTTTTAAAGCCCAGATATGCTGTCGTATTTACCTCTGGGGGTGTGGTATCAGTTGCTGCTGGAAAAATTCTCGAACTCAATCCCAACCGGACTTTTGCACTGAATTGGGCCATTACCAATGCCAGCATAACAACCTTAAGACTAGTAGGGAATGAGCCACAACTTTTAAGTCTCAATGAACATCATTTTATAAAAGCAAAAAATCGTGACTTACTCACATGGATATAAAGGATACTTTTTAAATGGCAAAAACAATACTGATTACAGGTGCGAGTTCAGGCTTAGGCGCAGGCATGGCGCGAGAATTTGCAAAAAAAGGGTATAACCTTGCGATTTGCGCACGGCGGCTTGAGCGACTCGATGTATTAAAAGCAGAGTTAGAGGCACAATACGGCATTATCGTAAAAACCCGATCACTCGATGTAACCGACTACCAGCAGGTATTTGAAGTTTTTAAAGCTTTTCAGGATGAATTTGGTCATTTGGAGCGAATTATTGTAAATGCAGGTGTAGGAGAAGGACGTCGTGTAGGAAAAGGACATTTTGAAGTCAATCGTGCCACAGCGGAAACCAATTTCATTTCAGCTTTGGCACAATGCGAGGCTGCAGTTGAAATTTTTAGACAGCAAAATGCAGGACACTTGGTGGTGATTTCATCGGTCAGTGCCATTCGAGGGCTCCCGAAGCATCTTTCTGCTTATGCTGCCAGCAAGGCGGGTATCGCACATTTAGCAGAAGGTATTCGAGCCGAGTTAATTGATACGCCTATTAAAGTTTCGACCATATTTCCGGGATATATTCGAACAGAGCTGAATGAAGGCGCAAAACATTTACCATTTGAGGTTGATGAAGCAACTGGCTCACGCCTTTTAGTAAAGGCCATCGAAAAAGAACCGGTTAAAGCCTACGTACCGGAGTGGCCATGGCGACCAATTGCATTGGCTATGAAAGTATTACCGCTTAGAGTGGTAAATAAACTGAGTGGATAAATGAAAATACAAAAAGATCGCGCTGCTCATTGAATGCAACGCGATCGGCACTTGATGAGTTTAATGAAATAATTTTCTGTATTGAATAAAGCCAGAATTGTCGGCGATTCGATCATAGAGCATTCGAGCTTGATAATTGGTTTCTTGCGTGAGCCAGTAAACGCGTGAGCATTTCTTTTCTTCTGCAATCTTATACACTTCTTCGATGAGTTTACGACCAATACCTGAAGCTCGTTGTGCAGGATCGACAAATAGATCTTGTAAGTAACAGTAATTGCCTTCTGACCATGTACTACGATGAAAAATATAATGTACAAATCCAATGATCTTTTGTGATTCATCTTCAATCACTAAACAGTACACCGGTTCTTGTTCTGTAAGAAAACGTGAAAAGGTGCTGCGTGTCACTTGATCATCAATCGATGATTGATAAAATTCTTGATAACCTTTCCAAAGAGTCAACCAAGCCTCAAAATCATTCGCTTCAACAAATCGAATTGTCATTTTAAAGTTACTCACTTTCTTGTATTAAAGTATTGATGCTATTTAACTTTATCTTATTTTTCTTGAATTAAGATTAATTTATATAAAATTTTAACTGAATACATGAAGTGTGTTAAGAAAATCTAATTCGTTTAAGTTATTGTATAGAAATATTCACGTATTCATGCTGATATCACTAATTAATTAGTACTGAAAATTGCGAGTTGAACTTGAGAAAAATAAGGCGATGATCAGTTAAAATACCCAATAACTTACTTATATCTTAAGCTTTATGAGCATAGACGAAATTTCACAGATTGAAACACATCCGCTCGCGCCATTTTTACCCGTCAACGCAAGGTTATTGATGTTGGGTAGTTTCCCACCTCCAAAAGAACGTTGGAAAATGGACTTTTATTATCCTAATTATCAAAACGACATGTGGCGTATTTTTGGTCTAATCTTTTTTAATAATAAAGATTACTTTTTAAATCTTGAACATAAAAATTTTCATGAAGATAAAATCCGGCATTTTTTGACAGAAAAAGGAATTGCCATTTTTGATACGGCCTATCAAGTAAAACGATTGAAAGGCAATGCCTCGGATAAGTTTTTAGACATTGTGACACCCACCGACCTTGAGCAGTTACTGCGTCAAATTCCAGTGTGCAGTACCATTGTGACCACTGGAGACAAGGCCACCGACACCTTGATGCAGTCTTTTGAGCCATCTACCACAAAACCTGTCATTGGTACGCCCAGTAAAACGATATTTTTACAGCGTAAATTCAATTTATATCGAATGCCATCATCTTCTAGAGCATACCCACTGGCATTAGAAAAAAAAGCGCACGCTTATGCAGCACTATTTGAAGCTACAGGCTTGCTCTAGAGTTACATCATCCACTCAATTGGTAAATATGTCACCCATTTCATTATCCAGCGCTGGAAACGAGTGGTTTGCGGGTCATGACGATAAACGATAGTCTGACCATTGGCTTGGTGATCAAGCCAGATCAACTCACCTGAAGCATCTAATTTAAGCTCATAGGCAATCACGGGTAGATACTCATCTAAAACCTGTTGAATTTGGGCTTGCAGTGCTTCCGACTCAACCACCAGTCCGACCTCTGTATTGATATAGGCAGATCGAGGATCAAAATTAAATGATCCAATAAAGACTTTCCCATCTACATCAAAAAATTTGGCATGCAAGCTTGAGCTTTTTTTGCCTTTTGCCGGAATGACGCGGCCGGTCATTTTTTCGTACCAAGTTGGGCGTGTACGCTCAATAATCGGCTTAAACTCATAAAGTTTGATGCCGTTTTGAAGCAACTCCCGACGATACTGACTATAAAATGCATGCACAATCGCCACGTCGTTGGCGGCAAACGAGTTGGTCAGCACGCGTATATCGACCCGCTTCTGACTCAATTGACCCAAATAGTCTGCACCGGCTTGAGTAGGGACAAAGTAAGCCGATACCAGCTCTAGATGCTGTTTTGGATGGCCCATGAGTGCAAAAATCTGATTATAAATCAGCTCTTGACCTTTGGCCGTTCGTGAGATTTTCTTGGGTGAGTCGGCTACAAAATGTGCCTTAGCCCAATTTACAGTATAACCTTGTTTTAAGAGCTGATTTAGCTCTGCTTGCGCGTCATTGATTTTATCTTCAGTCGGCGTATCAATACGTTCATTTTCTTGGTAGGTTTGACGTAAATTGATTAAATCTTGAGGTGTAGACGTTTTTAATATATGTGTTGCATTGACGGAGCGCGAAGACGTCCAAAAATTTTCAAAAGTGTGCTTTGCTTGTGCTGCTGCCGTGCCGTAAAACAGAATATCTAGATCTGTAAACTGAAACTTGTAGCTGGCTTCAAAATATTCACTACTGATATTGCGTCCACCTGTTACAGCAATCAGATCATCAGCAACAATAAGTTTGTTGTGCATGCGGTGATTAATCTCATATGGCCGCAAGACAAAATCTAAAGCTCTAAAATGTCGAAATCGATAGGGATTAAAAAATTTAAACTCAATGTTTGGATGTTGTGCCAGCGCCTGAATTGTTGAATCAAGCTGTGTACCATTTTGATCATCAATCAAAAGCCGAACTTTTACGCCACGATCTGCTGCCTTGAGTAATTCGTGAAGCATTAACTGACCCACAAAATCATTGTGCCAAATGTAATACTGCAAATCGATCGTATGTTTGGCCTTTCGAATCAGATAAATCCGTGAAGCAATACTAATAAAGGCATCATCGAGTGCAACATAGGCCGTGAGGCCTTGCTGAATCTTTTGCTGGGCAGATGGATCGTTAAGCCACGTACTTTGTTCAATCAAATTTTTCTCGCTTTGTGAAGCTTGTAATCCCATCGAGATCAAGCTAAAACTTAAAATCAAAAAATATCTTAAAAAGTTTTGAGTTTGATGAATCCACCACATGATATTTTCCAGAATTAGAACATCAGTTTGTATTTTTATTGTCAATTCAACGCTATTTTCATCTTAAGCATATCAAGTCAGGCATCAAGGATCAAAAATTTCCGTTCTTCATAAATAAATTTCTCACAAGTTTTATGTTTTACTTATTACTATACTTGGGTATAGTATATAAATCAGTGCAAAGTGATTGTTTATGCCAAAGCAAATTGAAGACAAGAAAAAAATTATTCTTCGTGTAAAAAAAATTCAGGGCCAAGTGCAGGCCATTGAGCGCGCGCTTGAAGGCGATACGGCTTGTGCCGATATTCTTCAGCAGATCTGTGCGACACGTGGTGCAATGAATGGCTTAATGAATGAAATGCTCGAGGTACATTTGAAAGATACGCTGGTTGCTGGCGATACCACCGAGCAAGAACGAAGTAACGAGCTTGTCGAAATTAGTAAGATCTTAAAATCCTATTTAAAATAATCAGGAGATACACATGAAATCACGTGCGGCCGTAGCGTTTGGACCGGGACAACCTTTACAAATATTACCGGACAAGTCGCTTGGAACTGTGCTTATGCTTTTTTACCTCAACAACATCAACTCACTAATCAAACGATCGCGCAAGCATTACAGATTGAAGATACCCTCAAAGCCTTAAAACGTATCGAGTGCGGGCAAGCAACATTTGAAGATTATGATCTGGCTGAAGGTAACTGGAATCTGCCTCAATACTGGCAAAAGCAATTGAGTAAAGCCGGTTTAACCACAGCATTTGACTTTCCGGTCACAGCTTTGAGTGAAGGACAAAAAACTAAACTGGCCTTATGTCGACTTTTTAATTTAAAAGATCACTATTTGCTATTGGATGAACCGAGTAATCATCTCGATGCATCTGGTCGCGATTGGTTAATTTCCAGCTTACTGGCGCATCCTATGGGAGCACTTGTAGCGAGTCATGATCGGCAACTACTCAATCAAATGCAACATATATTGGCATTGGATAATTTTGGCCTGCATGCACATAGTGGAAATTATGCCCATTACAAGCAAATTACAGATACACTAGAAGCTGCACTTGAGCTTTCGATTGATCAACACAAACGAGAGCTTAAGCAGCAAACGATCAAGCAGCATGAAACATTAATGAAGCAACAAAAAAAGCAAAGCACTGCAAAGAAAAAACGTAATAGCGGCTCCCAAGCAAAAGTAATTTTAGATTTTAAACAAAATAAGGCCGATCAACAGTTAGGACAGATCACTCGACAGCAGCATCGTCAGCTTGAATTTCAGAAAGAAGCGCTACGAGACAAAACTTCTCGACATGAAGTCATCAAAGCGCAGCAATTCGAATTTTCATCTACCCAACCCCAATCAGGAGAATTGGTACGTCTTAATGGTGTGTTACATCCATACCACTGCAATCTAACCTTTCATTTTGCATTCCTAGCACATGAAAAATTGCATCTATGTGGTGAGAACGGTGCTGGCAAATCGACCTTATTACATTTGATTGCTCGTCTTCATACTTCTGATGACTCACTTTTTTTTAAACGGGCTCGCTGTTTGTACCTTGACCAAAGATTTAGTTTCCTCGATTCAAGATATTCTGCCGTAGAAAATTTACGTTTACTGAATTCTGAATACGATGAAGTATTCTGGCGAAACAAGTTAGGTCAGTTGCGTCTGCGGGGAGATAGCACACTCAGACCTATTGCCCAATTAAGTGGCGGAGAGCAACTCAAAGTGGCACTGACGGCTCTTGCCTATCCTGCTGAGTCAATTGATCTATTACTATTGGATGAACCCGAAAACTATCTCGATATTGTATCAAGGGAGCTACTTGCATGTGCAATACGCGATTTTAAAGGTGCTGTTATTTTAGTCTCACATGATGTGGATTTCGTTCGTCAATGTGGTATTCATCAAGAAATTCATATGTCAGAAGTTATAAAGGCTTAAGTACATTTTGTACCTAAGCCTTGAATTGGATTCAACAGACGAGAAGTCTTAAAAATGAATGACACTACGAATAGATTTACCTTCATGCATCAAATCGAATGCATGATTAATCTCATCGAGTGGCATGGTATGAGTGACAAAAGGTTCAAGTTGAATATCACCCTTCATCGCATCTTCAACCATTTTTGGCAGTTGACTACGACCTTTTACACCACCAAAGGCGGTTCCCATCCATTTGCGACCAGTCACTAACTGAAATGGTCGAGTTGAAATTTCCTGACCAGATCCCGCAACACCAATAATCACAGACTGTCCCCAGCCACGATGTGCACACTCTAGAGCAGAGCGCATTACATTAACGTTGCCAATACATTCAAACGAGTGATCTACACCCCAACCTGTCATTTCAACAATCACTTGCTGAATCGGTTTGTCGTATTCTTTTGGGTTTAAAAAGTCTGTTGCACCAAATTCTTTAGCCAATTCAAATTTATCTGGGTTGGTATCTACAACAATGATTCGTCCAGCTTTGGCCTGACGTGCACCCTGAACCACAGCCAGACCAATACCACCTAAACCAAATACAGCAACAGAATCACCTTCTTGTACTTTTGCTGTATTGTGTACGGCACCAATTCCAGTTGTGACGCCACATCCAAGTAAACACACTTGTTCATGATTGGCTTCAGGATTAATTTTCGCCAGTGAAACCTCAGCCACCACCGTATATTCACTAAAAGTTGAGCAACCCATATAATGATAGATTGGCTCTCCATTATAAGAAAAACGCGTGGTGCCATCTGGCATAACACCTTTACCTTGTGTTGCACGAACAGATACACACAGATTGGTTTTATTCGATTTACAAAATAGGCACTCACCGCATTCTGCTGTGTAAAGTGGAATTACATGATCTCCCGGTTTTACACTGGTGACACCCTCTCCCACCTCGACTACCACACCGGCACCTTCATGCCCCAAAATGGCAGGAAATACACCTTCAGGATCATCACCTGAAAGAGTAAAAGCGTCGGTATGACACACGCCTGTATGTGTCACTTTAATTAGCACTTCCCCTGCCTGAGGCGGTGCTACATCGACTTCTACTATTTTTTTGAGTTAAAAGACATTGTAAAAGTTGACTTTTTCCCTGCCCATTACGTCCAATTAAGCCTGTTAGCTGGTGTCTATTCAATTGGAAATCAAGTTGATCAAAGAGAACTGTAGAACCAAGTTCAAAATGAAGTTGATGAATAATACATGCCTGTTGGGTCATAAGACCTCCAAAAAAAACAGGATGTACAAAAGTAGAGCCAGGTGAACCATGAATAGATATAGCGTTCTATTTTGTACATCAAATAAAAATGACGTTAAACAAAAAAGAACTTAATTCATCGGCAGAGACTCGAGATAAAGAAGGGTATGGCTAGATATTAATCAATTAAGAACATGCTCGTCAATTAATTATTTTTTACTAAAACACTTGTCAAATGTTTTGAGTCCGCGTATGTTAGAGGCAAGATACGTTTTACCTGATTGAAACAGACATGTTAAAACAACCTGTACATCACACTGCTTATTTTTATTTTTGGCAATATAGATAGTTGCCTGTTTGCATTCGGGCAACAAAAAGGTTGCCCTTCAAGTTAATACCTGATCGGCAACCCCGATCAGGTTTTTTTATGGCTGTTTTATTTAACTTTTTTGGAGAATTCATCATGTTTAATTTCAACTCGACTTATTTTAGCAACGTTTATTGGTTTTACTTTAGCCAGCAATCTCAATCCAATAGTCCCACATCGCTCAAATAAAAGATCGGACTGAACGACTCAGTCCAAAGGAAGTTACAATGAACGCGCTAAATAATCTGATTGAAAAAACCACTTCAAAAGAAATCGAACTTCGTTTACCACAACAAATAAAAGCACAATATCCGCTCTCATCGCCACTTGTTAAGCAAATTGCCGAGCACCGTCAAACCATTGAAAATATTTTATCGGGTCAAGATCCAAGACTATTGGTGATTACCGGGCCTTGTTCGATTCATGATCCAGTTTCTGCATTGGACTACGCATCACGATTAATTGAATTACAACAACAAGTGAAAGACCAGATTTTTCTGGTGATGCGTGCGTACATCGAAAAACCGCGGACCACAGTAGGTTGGAAGGGGTTTATGTACGATCCAGATCTCGATGGATCGGCTAATATGCAGCGTGGTATTGAGCAGTCACGTGCTTTATATCTTGATATCATTGAAAAAGGTCTACCAATCGCCAGTGAAATTTTAAATCCAATGGCTACAGCATATTTTGATGATTTGTTGGCTTGGGGAGCAATTGGCGCACGTACCAGCGAATCACAGATTCATCGAGAAATTTCGAGCCATATGCCATTTGCAATTGGTTTTAAAAATGGCACCGATGGTTCAATTCAAATTGCATTAGATGCGATTCAATCGGCAAAAAATGAACATCAATTTTTTGGGATGAGCCAATCAGGTTTACCTGCGGTGTTGATGAGCAATGGAAATCGTTTACCCCACCTGATTTTACGTGGTGCAAACAAAGGACCAAACTTTGATCTTGACGCAATTGATCAAATGAAATTAAAGCACAATGGCACATTGCCTGCGTTGGTGATTGACTGTAGCCATGGCAATAGTTCAAAAAATCCATTGAATCAGCCACAGGTATTGGAACAAATTATTTTAGAGCGTTTAGAAAGCAATGTACGTGGCGTGATGCTTGAGAGTCATTTAGTGGATGGTCAGCAGAAAATCTCTTGTGACATGACGTATGGGCAATCAGTAACGGATGGTTGCTTGGGGTGGGACAAAACCGAGCGCCTACTTTTGCGCGCAGCGCAGCAATTGAATGCACAGCAGTTACTCGAATCGGCATAAGCAATAAAATGCAAGGCAGGCACTACTTTAGAAGAAGTGCCTGTTTTTTTATGTTATAAACCTGCTTCGTAATCTGTATTCGATAAAAGATTATCTACATCTGACAGGTTGTCTGGTTTGATTTTATAAATCCAGCCTTTAGCATAGGGCTCATCATTAATAAAATCAGGATCATCTTCAAGTGCGGTGTTGACTTCAACCACAACACCAGACACCGGCGCATGAATGTCAGAAGCCGTTTTAACCGACTCAACTACACCTGCCTGTTCACCAGCAGTAACACGGCTACCCACTTCAGGAACTTCAACATATACAAGATCACCTAGTGCATCTTGAGCGTGATCGCTAATTCCTGTCACAACCAAATCGCCTTCGATTCTGGCCCATTCATGAGTACGTGCATACTTTAATTCAGAAGGATGGTTCATAACAGCTCCTCACAATCCTAAAGTTCAATATTTTTGATAGCGGTTATACAGGTTTTTTAAGCAAATGAAAAGCTTATAGATAGGGGTCTTTGCGCCAGTTACTTGGACTTCGTCCACTCCAGCGCTTAAACGCACGGCTAAAATTGGCAACATCTGAATATCCAAGTTCATCTGCGATTTGCTCAAGACTGTAATCGGTTCGAGACAGTAGCGAGGTCGCGTGTCGATAACGTACTTCATCAACCAGTGTCGAAAATGACGTACCTTCGGCTGCAAGTTGTCTTTTAAGGGTACGATCAGACATGTGCAACAGTTCGGCCACACTCTCAATACTCAAATAATGTTGTTCGGAGTTGGTCAAAATATCACGTACACGCATGGCTAAACGACGACGTTCACCCAGAGCAGACAATTCACTTTCGCATTGATTAATCGCAATTTGACTCGCAATCGGATCTGCATTGACCATTTTTAAACCAAGATACTGTTTGTCAAAGCTTGAAATCAGATGTGGTTGATCAAATCGCATGTTGATGGCCATTTTATTTAAATATTTTTCAAATCCAAAGGGCTGTTCAAAATCCAGATCAACTTCACCGGTTAAATCATCACGCCCAGTGAGCGCTCTGGCCATGGTCATGATACCTATGGTCAAACTTAAAATAATTTCTGTGCGTAAAGGCTCTAAATCAAAATCACATTGCAACTGAAGAGTGGCTTTTGGACCAAAGGTAGAAAAGTAAAGCTGTAAAAAGGGCATACGAAGCTGGATAAATCGCGTTGCCAAAGCCAGTGCATCGGTAATGTCATTTGCAGTCATGATGGCATAACCGATAAACCCATGAATAGAGATACGCATCTGATGGCCAAGGTGGTATCCCAGTGTACTTTCACCGGTAAGACGTAATGCATGTTTCACCAGTTCATTGGCGATATGAATGGGAATACGATACTCCGGATCTGCAAGCTGCTCACTGGTGAGATGAAAAGGAGCAAACAATGTCTGATCGTTGTATCCCCATCGAGACACAACGTCTAAAAGTAATAGGCCATAAACACCAGGTATTCCTTGATCCTGACGCGCTGAATTTATTTTCATTCCTAATCCGTTATGCGTATAGACTACAGTCATCCGTTTGTTATATTTACATGAAAATTATTTTAAAAAATAAAAATTGTCAGACAAAATTTTAACTAATGACTGAATTATCTCGTTTAAAGACAAGAATTTTGGTGGTTGAAATGAGTAATACATCGCCATGTTGATTAAGTGCTTGTGTGATGTAGCTCACGATACCACGATCTGGTTTGGATTTTGAAGGGGTAATACTGGCGATTTCAACTTCGACATGCACCAGATCACCCACACGCGTAGGACGTGGCCAGCGCAAACTGGTTTCAGAGCCAATGAGACCACCTGCAACCTGAAAGCACTCAGTCCATAAACGCATCACCACTGCAGAGGTGTGCCAACCACTGGCTGCCAAACCCTGAAAGACGGGATGCTTCTGTGCAGCTTTTTCATCGAGATGAAAAGGCTGAGGATCGTAAAGCTGGGCAAATTGTGTGATTTCTTCAAGGGTCATTTCATAATCACGACTAATAAAACGATCACCCACTTTAAGATCTTCCAGGTACAACATTATTCTTTTCCCTCTGTTTCTAATTCATCGACCAAGAAGCCACCTGTTTGTCGTTTCCACAAATGTGCGTATAAACCATTTTGGGCGATCAGTTCGTCGTGGGTTCCTTGCTCTACAATATGCCCTTGATCTAAAACAATCAAACGATCCATTTGGGCAATTGTAGATAATCGATGTGCAATTGCAATCACTGTTTTATCTTCCATGAGCGCATCTAAACTCGATTGAATGGCTGCCTCAACTTCCGAGTCTAGAGCACTCGTGGCTTCATCTAGAATTAAAATCGGTGCATCCTTTAAGAATACACGGGCAATTGCAATTCGCTGACGCTGTCCACCAGAGAGTTTAACACCACGTTCACCGACATAAGCCTCATAGCCCTGACGGCCGCGTAAGTCACTTAATTGTGGAATAAATTCATCCGCTTGCGCTTTAGAAACAGCATGGAACATTTCTTCATCTGAAGCATCTGGCTTGCCGTATTTAATATTTTCAGCAACAGTACGATGCAGTAACGAAGTATCTTGCGTAACTAGGGCTATGTTGGCGCGTAGGCTGTCTTGAGTAACGTCGTTGATATCTTGGCCATCAATTAAGATTCGGCCTTGATTCAGCTCATAAAAATGCAGTAATAATTGAATCAAAGTCGATTTACCCGCACCAGAACGACCCACCACACCAATTTTTTCACCCGGACGAATGGTTAAATCAAATTGGCTGATCACGTTGTTATCTGAATAGGCAAAACTGACATTTTCAAAACGAATTTCACCTGATTTTACCTGTAATGGTTTGGCATCTTCTTTGTCTTGAATACTTACCGGTCGACCCAAAGTACGCATACCATCTTGAATGGTGCCTACATTTTCAAATAGCATAGACATTTGCCACATCATAAACTCAGACATGCTGTTGAGTTTTAAAATCATGGCTGTGGTGGCAGCAATCACACCCAGTGCAGCTTGACCATTGAGCCATAGCCAGACAGCTGTTCCAATCACACCAATAAATAAGACTGCACTTAAAAACGTGGTACTGATTTCAAACTGTGTACCCAAACGCATCTGACGAAATACAGTCTCCATAAACTCGACCATGGACTGTTTCGCATATTTGCTTTCACGGCCCGCATGTGCAAATAGTTTAACCGTTTGAATATTGGTATAGGCATCGGTTACACGGCCAGTCATCACTGCGCGTGCATCTGCCTGTTGTTGAGATACTTTAGATAAACGCGGAATAAAGTACCATGCACTTAAAATAAAAAGCCCTAACCATAACGCTAAAGGAATCAGTAAAATTGGTGAAATAGACCCAAGTACCACACTGATAGTAATAAAGTAAATGGTGACATAAACCAGCATATCACCCAAAATCATCCAGAATTCACGAATAGCCAATGCAGTTTGCATCACTTTGGCAGACAAACGACCAGCAAAGTCGTTATGGAAAAAATCGATACTTTGCTGAAGTAAGAGATTATGAAACTGCCAGCGCAAACGCATAGGAAAGCTGCTGTATAGAATTTGGTGTTTAACAATCGACTGTAAACACACAAAAAAGATATTGGCGAATAAAACACTGGCCAAAATAGTCAGGTTCTCAGTGTGCCGGTCTAAAAAATTACCTGGCGTACTGGTACTGAGCCAATCGACCAGATGACCAATTTTTGAAAATAAAATTGCTTCAAAAGTTGCGGCACCGGCGGTACACAAAATCAAAATAAATAGGAAAGGACGTACGCCTTGTGTCGATTTCCAGATAAATGCAAAAAAACTGCTAGGCAATGGTTCGTTTAAACCACGAGTAGGATAGGGGTCTACGAGTTTTTCAAACCATTGCAGCATATATGTTCCTAAATATTAGCGTTACATGAGACTATTATAAGAAATATCGATTATTTTAGATATAAGCAGCTAAAATTGTTATACATACTTTAAAATTACAATATTTAATAATTTTAAGCTGACTTATTGATATTTAAGATTGTAAGTAATTATTATTCCTCTAATTCTTCATTTACTTGACCATAAATTAACAGGGTGAAAACACCTGTACCACCTAAAATATTACCAAGCGTAGTTGGAAGTAAGAACTGAAAACAAAACTCACTCAGAGAAACCTGATCTTGCCAAACCAAATACGCAACTTCAACAGAGCCAACAACTACATGGGTAAAATCACCTAAACCAATCAGATAGGTTAATAAAAAAATCAATAAAATCTTATTGTTAACAGAAGGCAACATCCAAACGAGTGCAGCAATGAGTAAACCAGACATTGTACCTTTAAGAAAGTTTTCCCAAGCAGAAAATGAAGCAACATGATGCGCAATCTCATTTAGTGCATGATCCACTTCAGGCGTAAATAGTGCTGTTGTGAGAAAAAATAGACTCGATAAAAAAGTTCCGACCACATTGGCAGTAATAACAATACTCCAAAGCCGACCCACGGCTTTAAGTTTTGCGAAGCTAAAGGGTTTAAATAACGGAATGACAGTTGTGATGGTATTCTCTGTGAAAAGCTGCATGTGTCCTAAAATTGCAATAATAAATCCGATGGTATATCCAATATTCGTGACTAAATCTTTCCAAACAGCATCTACCGGTAAATAAGAACCAATTACAGCTTTAAACACGAAAGAAAAACTCATGACTAATCCAGCTGTGATACCAGAGAAAATGAGTGCATTTAACGGACGACTCAATTCTTCAACACCATCACGACGGATAATTTCATAGACCAGTCGTGGTGATAATTTTTCTTGTTCCTCAACGGCTAATTTTTCTTGCCAACTTAGCTTAGGATCAATTTCCATTTCAGCTTTAACTTGTTTTCGTTCAGCATCACTCATTTTTTTCATCCTTGTATTTAGTCATTTACTTATAGTTGGTCAGCGCAATTTTTGAAGCGTTTCAATTTATAGAGTAAACCAAAAAAGAAGGAATGACGTGAGGAAATTAGAACGTATAGATCACAGAAAACTCTAGGATAATAAAATACATATGATTTCGCATAATGTATATTATGTTAAATAGGATATCTAAAAATGTGGCCTACACAACCTGTTTGTTGCCACAGCTCAGCAACGTGAATTATGATCGTAGAGATTCACGTTGCTGAGTATCCTAATGAACATAATATGAGTTATGCAGAAATCCTTAGACTAATATATCTATAACTACAAATAAATTCGAATTATAGTTTTACAACAACTCTCCCTCGAACTTTTCCATCTAAAATATCATTTGAAATATTTAAAGCTTCTGTTAACTGAATTTCAGTCGTTACTGTTTCCAATTTCGTTTGATCTAATTCTGTAGCTAAACGTTCCCATGCTTCTTTTCTTAATTCAATTGGTGCCATCACACTATCAATTCCATATAAGGTAATCCCTCTCAGGATAAATGGAGCAACTGTCGCTGGAAAGTCCATTCCACCTGCCAAGCCACACGCAGCGACCGCACCACGATATTTTGTACTAGCACATGCATTGACTAAAGTTTGGCTTCCAACAGTATCAATCACACCAGCCCAAATTTCTTTGTTTAATGGCTTTCCTTGTGAAGATAATTCAGCGCGATCAATAATTTCATTTGCACCTAAATAGGTTAAATACTCTGACTCTTGAGGCCGACCAGTTGAAGCTGTAATCTCATAACCAAGATGGTTCAAAATAATAATCGCAATACTACCGACACCACCATTTGCACCTGTTACTAAAATTTTCCCATCACTTGGTTTAAGGCCATGCTTTTGCAAAGCCATAACACACAACATTGCGGTATAACCTGCTGTACCAATAATCATGCTATCTTTAAAAGAAAAAGCAGAAGGTTTCTGTATAAGCCAATCGCCTGGAACAGTCACTTGTTCAGCTAATCCGCCTGAATATTTTTCACCAACACCCCAGCCATTTAATAGAGCTTCATCGCCTTTTTTCCATGCTGGATGTTTTGATTCAATTACAACACCTGAAAAATCTATCCCTGGTGTTAGTGGAAAACTACGCACTACGGGAGAGCGTCCAGTAATGGCTAAAGCATCTTTATAATTTAGTGTTGAATATTTAACTTCAACTCTAACCTCTCCTTCTTCTAAAGTCTTTGATGCAATCTCTGTAATTTTTGATGTGTAACCTGCATCATCTTTATTAATTACGATACCTTGGTACATAGAATTTCCTCTCTATTTAATTAGACTGCTTGTCTAGAATTAATTAAAAAATAAATACAGACGTCTGCATTTATTTTTTTAATTAAATTTTTACGTGATTTTGTTGTTTTACAGCTAAAGTAAACAAGCGATAAAATGCATCTAAGGGACTTGTTGATTTGACCAAACGTGCTCTTAGAACTGCACCTTCCCACCCAATCCAAAACTGATAAGCAGCTTCATCACAATCAGTTACGCTATATTGTGAATTTGACCGATATAAACAATCTGAAACCAGTTTCTCCCATACCTTAAAGATACTTTCAATTCGAGCGATGATCTCTGGTGGCAAATACGAAACTTCTTGTCCTAAGTTACCTAAAATACAACCTCGTTTAAAATCATATTTTTCCAGTTTTTCACCGGCATCTTTTACAAAATTTTGCAGTCTTTCTAATGGGGAAAGATCAATTTGACTTAAAAACTTATTCAACCGCTTCACAAAATAAAGCTCATAAGTATCTAGAACTTCTAAAATAAAAGCTTCTTTATTTGCAAAATAATGATAGAAAGATCCTTTAGGAACTTGGACTGATTTCATGAGATCGTCCAAGCTCATAGCATTCATTCCACGTTCGGTTAGTAACTCGATACCTCGGCGGATTAACACTTCTTTAGTGTCTGCATAGTTACAACCGTGTTTGGTTGGTCGACCACGTGGTCTTTTGGGTAAAGAAGAATAATTCATAAAATAAAAATAGACTATGTGACTAGAAATATCAACAATAAAATTATTTGATTGAAATTTTATCTAAATAGCATCTGTTTCTTTTCTGGGAGAACTTAATTTTTATGTAAATGTACTCAAAAACTCTATAAGTTTATGAACTCATTTTTGAGAAGCTCTAATTTTCTATGTTAATTACGTTTAAATTTAAAACCTCTCATTTTTCTATTCGCTCAGGTTATAATAATAGCCTTCCCAAATATGATTGATCTATTATGAACGCCTCCAATGACCCTCTACACGGCAAAAAACTTGCTGACATTCTGGATGAATTATTGGATTACTATGGTGGCTTTGAGGGTTTGAGTCGTAAAATAGAAATTAGATGTTTTTGTATAGATCCAAGTGTTAAGTCATCATTACGATTCTTACGTACTACACCATGGTCGCGTGAAAAAGTTGAAAGCTTATATTTGTATGTCTTACGCCAAAAAGCCAAACAGAAATCGTAATTATCAGAATTCTAATGCCTTCACTGATCTATTTGTAATAATGTCTCAGCAACGTAAATCTCCACAATCATCATTCACGTTGCCAAGCATTCAAAACGACATAGTGCGTGTTTTGTATTAAGGTCGAGATAAGTCAGTTTTTGTTGTATTGTTTATAGTTGCTTTAGTAGAACGAATAGATAACTTGTCACGCTTCATAAAGCAAGTACAGAAAATCGCAAATATTGCCATACCTATAATATAGTTAATAATTAAATGAGGACTTCCCGCGCCTATACTCAAAAGCTTGGTCGCAATTAAAGGTGCTAAGCCTCCACCAATGACGCCAGCAAACTGCACAGAAATTGAAATACCGCTGTATCGGATTTCAGTTGGAAATTGTCGAGCAAACAACTGAGATTGCGGTGCGTACATGAGTGGAAAAACCACACCAATGGCCAATACAATTGCAAGCCAAACCAGAAAAGGATCTTTGGTATCCAACATACTAAAGAATGGATAACAATAGAGTGCGAGTACCAATAAGCCAGACATAAACATATTTCTTTGGCCTACTTTATCAGACAGATGTCCAAATAAAGGAGTCATTATCATAATCAAGCCACCTCCACAAATTGTGGCAAATAGAATATCTTGACGCGCAATGCCAAGTTTAGTGGTGGTATAGGCAAGTGCGAAGGTAGAAGCTATATAGAACCATGCATTTTCAGCAGCGCGGGCAAAAATAATGGTAAGAAGCTCTTTAGGATGATTTTTGAAAACCTGCAAAGCCGGTACTTTAATTTCTTTTGCCTGATCCTTCACTTTTTCAAAATCAGGGGATTCTGGTACTTTAACTCTTATATACCAACCCACACCGAGTAAAACAATACTGATCAGAAATGGGATTCTCCAGCCCCAACTAAATAATGCAGCCTCTGGTAGCATAGATACCAGTCCTAAAGCAATTGATGCAAGCATGAGTCCACCACCTGCACTGGCTTGAGGTAAGCTTCCCCAAAATCCTTTGCCGCCTTCGGGTGCGTGTTCAACTGCCATTAAAACTGCGCCACCCCACTCTCCTCCCATAGCCATACCTTGAATAAAACGCAATATCACCAGACACACTGTTGCCCAGTAACCGATACTTTCATAGGTAGGTAATAGACCAATCAGCACAGTGGGAATACCCATCATTATTAAAGTAGTTAACAACATCGCTTTACGGCCAATTTTGTCTCCAAAATGGCCAAATACAATTCCTCCCAAAGGTCGACCAATAAAACCGACGGCATAAGTGGCAAATGCAGCCATGACTCCCATTAATGGATCTAGATTTGGAAAAAACAGTTTGTTAAAAATTAACGCAGCCGCAGCACCGTAAATGAAAAAGTCATACCATTCGATGGTTGTTCCCACCATACTCGATATACCCGCCAGACGATGTGAAGGCTTTTTACTTTGAGTAGATGATTCTTGTACGTGTTTCATTGTTATTTATCCCTCTTATTCTTTGAGCTGTGTCATCCGTGACTCGCTTTGTTATTTAAAATAAATTCCATCTATTTTTAACAAAGCGAATCTTTATGTTGCTTACTCCATACTGGCCAGAATTTTTCCAGTGTTTTTTTAAATTCGGTATTATCAGTTTGCCACTTCGGATTTTTGTCTTTATCGACAATCAATGCTCTTACGCCTTCAATAAAATCTCCTTGCTGTAACCAGATATCCTGCAAGCCGCGTTCTAACTGCATACATTTTTCAAGCGAAAGATTTTGCCCAACCTGCTGTAACTTCAAACTGATTTGTTTTGCCATTTCAGGACGTTGCTCTAAAATCGCTTGCATTTTCTTGATCCAGTCCTGATGAAGAGTATCGTTGGCATCAGCTAAGCCTTGCTCAATTTCATTAATGTCAGGATAAGAAAAATACTGATTAATCAGATCGATATGTTGTTGTAATTCGCTTTCTTGCGGATGAGTGATAAATGAGCTAATGATGGTTCGGATTTCTACCGGATTGAGAATGGGTGCAACACTTAATGCGTGTTCTAGCGCGACAAAATGCTCACTTGGCACATGATAATCCACCAGATCCAGATATAACGCATCACTACTACTGATCTGTGCTCCAGTGAGCGCCATATACACACCAACTTCATCGAGTCTGGATAGAAAATAAGTCGCCCCAACATCTGGGAAAAAGCCAATCGCCGTTTCCGGCATAGCGAAACGCGATTTTTCACTGGTAATTTTGATATGACAGGCCTGAGCAAGCCCAAAGCCACCACCCAGCACATAGCCATCCATCATCACGATGACAGGTTTTGAATAATTACGTATTGTACTGAGCATGGTATATTCAGCAGAAAAAAAATCTTGGTATTGCGTGTTTCCAGCCTGATAACTGTCATACAGATAGCGTATATCACCTCCTGCGCAAAATGCTTTCGCAGCATTGGATTTGATGAGCACAGCTTGTACTTGCGAATCCTCTCGCCATTGATCGAGCTGCGCCTGAATACCCCGAATCATCTCTAGAGTTAAAGCATTTAAATGGCTACTACGGTTTAAACTTATAATGCCTAAAGCACCTTCGCTTCGAATTTCCAAATCGTCATGATCATTCATTATTTTTTCCTATTCGAATATTTATTATTGATGGGTAAATTTGGCAGGACGTTTTTCTACGAAGGCCTGCATGCCTTCTTTTTGATCATTACTGGCAAAAATGGAATGAAAAACACGCCGTTCAAAACGTAAGCCTTCAGTCAAGCTGACTTCAAAGGCTCGATTGATCGATTCTTTAATCATGAGCAGAGCTGGCAAAGATTTTTCAGCTATTTTTTCTGCCGCTTGTAAGGTTTGTGGTAAAAGTTCTTCTCTGGTAAATACTCGCGCCACCAAGCCGCTTTGCTCTGCCTCTTGTGCGCCCATTTGCCGTGCAGTCAAACACATCTCCATGGCTTTGGCCTTGCCAA
Organism: Acinetobacter sp. 243_ASPC; assembly: GCF_001054715.1. Classification (NCBI taxonomy): domain Bacteria; kingdom Pseudomonadati; phylum Pseudomonadota; class Gammaproteobacteria; order Moraxellales; family Moraxellaceae; genus Acinetobacter; species Acinetobacter sp. 243_ASPC. Next base: position 53,709 of record NZ_JVOR01000071.1, read on the forward strand.
TGGCCAGAGTTAAGCGCTGAGTACCACCAATACCGGGCAATACGCCTAAAGTGACTTCTGGCAGACCAAATTTTGCATTATCGGCACAGTAAATAAAGTCACACATCAGTGCCAACTCACAACCACCACCTAAGGCATAACCACTGACTGCGGCAATAAGAGGCTTACGACGCTGAGCAATTCGATCGGCCAGACTAAAAAAATCATCGAGATAAATATCGGGAAAAGTTAAATCGGCCATTTCTTTAATATCGGCACCGGCAGCAAAGGCTTTTTCCGAACCTGTAATCACGATACATCCGATCGTTGGGTCTTTTTCAAACTGATCCAGCGCTTGATTGACTTCGATAATCAGTTGGTTATTGAGTGCATTAAGTGCCTTGGGCCGATTTAATGTAATCAGTCCGACACCATTTCGTTTTTCGAATAAAATCGTTTGCCATTGCATGATAAAAATCCCTTTTTTATTTTTTATAAGCTGCGTGCAATTACCAAGCGCTGAATATCGCTTGTCCCTTCGTAAATCTGACAAATTCGGGCATCGCGATAAATGCGTTCTATTGGAAAATCCTTTAAATATCCATAACCACCAAAAATTTGTAAGGCTTTAGAACAAACTCGCTCAGCCATTTCCGATGCAAATAATTTGGCCATGGAAGCTTCGGTTAAACAGCTTTCACCTGCTTCTTTTTTTCGTGCAGCAAAATGAACCAGTTGGCGCGCCGCCTCAATCTCGGTGGCCATACTGGCCAGCCTGAAAGAAATGGCTTGTTGCTCAATAATGGCTTTACCAAACGCTTCGCGTTCATGTGCATAGCGTGTGGCTTCTTCCAAGGCAGCTCTAGCCAAACCGACTGCTTGTGCAGCAATACCAATCCGACCGCCTTCCAGATTGGCAAGTGCAATTTTCAGTCCTTCGCCTTCTGCCCCTAATCTTAAGCTTTCATGAATTCGCACATCGGTTAAAGCAATCTGACAGGTATCTGACGCATGTAAGCCTAATTTTTCTTCGACTCGTATCACTTCATAACCAGGGGTATCGCGAGGTACCAAAAATGCACTCATTCCCTTTTTGCCTGCTGCCGGATCGGTTACTGCAAAAACAATAATTACGCCGGCGTTATTTCCAGAGGTAATAAATTGTTTGGCACCATTAATCACATAGTGATCGCTGTCTTTTATTGCACGGGTCTTAATTGCAGCAGCATCTGAACCAGTGTGTGGTTCGGTCAAGGCAAACGCACCGATCATTTCACCTTGGGCCAACGGCTTTAAATATTGTTGCTTTTGTTGTTCTGTTCCAAATTTATAAATCGGTACACAACCAACCGAATTATGCACACTCATAATGGTAGACGTTGCGCCGTCCGCTGCTGCAATTTCTTCTAAAGCCAACACATATGCCAGTGTACCTGTATCAGAGCCGCCCCATTGTTCTGGAATAAGCATTCCTAAAAATCCCAATTCACCCATTTGGGCGAGTGTACTTTTAGGAAATATACTTTTTTGGTCCCAATCGCTTGCGTATGGCTTGATCTGTTCTTGAGCAAAATCTTTTGCCATGTCTTGAATCAGTTGCTGTTCTTCTGTAAATTGCATAGAAGAGTATCCTGTAATTTAAATTTTTTAATATTGCTTAGGCTATTTAGGCGGTTTGTGAATGTGATTTATTCATTTCTTGATTGCGTAACAAGAAACGCTGAATTTTTCCACTTGGCGTTTTTGGAAGTTCAGTTACAAATTCAATCAAACGTGGATATGCATGTGCAGACAACCGTTTTTTGACGAATAAGCTTAATTCCTGTTGTAATTCGGCTGATGCAGTATGGTGATGAGCCAAAATCACAAATGCTTTAATAATTTCAGTCCGCTCTAAATCAGGTACGCCAATCACCGCTGCTTCAATCACGGCGTCGTGTTCGAGCAAGGCACTTTCTACATCGAATGGCCCCACCCGATACCCTGAGGTCGTAATAACATCATCGCTACGGCCAACAAAACTCATACTGCCATCGGCATGGATTTCAGCCGTATCGCCTGTTAAATAATATTGTCCAACAAAAGGTGATTTTCGGCTTTCTTCATAGCCTGAAAACCACATCATTGGAGATTGAGCAATATCAATTGCCAAAATACCCGGAACATCAGTAGCTAGTTCATTCCCCTGCTCATCTATAATCGTAATTCGATAACCCGGGCTAGCAAAGCCTGCCGAACCCGAACGAACGGGATGCGCTAGCGCATGATGGTTACATACCACCATTCCGACTTCAGTTTGACCATAATGATCATAAATCGGCACATCTAGTACCTCTTTAAACCAGCGAATCACTTCTGGATTTAAAGGCTCTCCCGCACTACTCACCACACGCAACTTACCGCGAAGCTGGGCCATTTGTGATGGGTCCGCTGCCATCATCATTCGATAGGCAGTTGGAGCACCCGCCAAATTGGTGATGCCATATTCATTAATAACATCGCATACACTTTCGGCATTGAAACCACCTTCATAAAACAGTGTTGAGTGCCCGAGCAATAAAGGCCCTGTAATGGCGTAATACAACCCATAGGCCCAACCTGGATCTGCAATGTTCCAAAAAATATCATCTTGGCTCAGGCCAATTGCATTTTTCATATAATCACCAAAAGCGATCAGCGCTTTTAGCGGCACTTTTAATGGTTTAGCTGGCCCTGTGGTGCCTGAAGTAAACATGAGCAAAAATGGATCATTGATACTCAACATTTCAAGTTCGACGGTTTCTGTTTGTCGATTTAACTCACGCCAGAAGTCGAAATCTTGCGGATAATTTTGCGTGTGTAACTCTGCCTGCACGGTCACAATCGGAGGACAATTACTGATCTCAGATAATTTTTCACGATTAGCAAGATCTGTTATTACCAACTTGCTTTGTGCCAGTTGGATGCGATGCTCAATTGCTTTGGGTCCAAATGCGGTAAATAAGGGCTGATATACGGCGCCAATCCTCCAAGTGGCCAAAATAGTAATGATCAGCTCTGTTGTTCTTGGCAGTAAACCAGATACGCGATCGCCTTTACCCACACCCTGTGACTTTAAAAAGCTGGCAAATTGGGTCGAGTATTTTTTGAGTTCACGAAAGCTATATTGTTCTTTACGGCCATCTTTCGCATACCAGTACAAAGCAATCGCGTCAGAATCGGCATGCCGGTCACAGCATTCATAGCACGCATTTACTGCCTGCATAGAACCAGATAGATACTGCTTTGCTACCGTCTCTAAATTAAAATTTTCAATTGTTTTTTGATAATCGAACATATTCAACCTCAGCCTGAGTTTATCGTTATTACTGACAAGTTATTTTGATGAAGCGAATCCTTGCTTCATTGAATCATTGTGTGCTTTAAGTGGGTGGCGTGGTGTATTGATGCATAATGCTGGAAAAGTCCAGATGAGCATGACCGTCTTGACATAACTTTTGATAAAGTTGTTGTACCATGCTACCCAGCACCACAGGTTGCGCAGCCTGTTGAGCGGCATCGACTGCCAAGCCGAGATCCTTGAGCATCAGTTGCGCGGCAAAACCATCCGTATAACCACGTGAAGATGGCGCGTTGGCGCAGACATCTGGCCATGGATTATAGATTTCAGAGCTCCAGCAACGTCCAGTTGAACTATTGATCACACCGGCCAGCGCCTGTGGATCCATACCCAGTTTTGCTCCGAGCGCCATCCCTTCTGCCACGGCGGTCATAGAAATGCCTAAAATCAGATTGTTACAGATTTTGGCGACCTGTCCTGTTCCCACAGCACCACAATGCACCAGATTTTTACCCATACAGCTCAGAGGCAACTTGACCGCTTCAAAGGTGGCTTCATCGGCACCAATCATGAAAGTCAAAGTGCCATCTTTTGCGCCCAAGGTACCACCCGATACAGGTGCATCACACACTCGGATCTGTTTAGCCTGAGCAGCGGCGGCAATCTCTTGAATTGTTTGCGGATCGATCGTACTGCTGTCGATACACAAACTACCGGCTTGAAGTACTTGCAAAATGCCGTGTTCACCAAGATAAACATCACGAACATGTTTAGCTGCGGGCAACATAGTCACCACAACTTCTGCATGCTGAGCAGCGTCTTGCGGATGATCACAGACTATGCCACCCGCTGCTGCAAAATGATCTAGCGCTGTTTGACTTAAATCATAACCAAACACTTGATGACCTGATTTGAGCAGATTTTGTGCCATGGCACCGCCCATATTCCCCAAACCAATAAATGCGATCTTCATACTATCCCCCTTAGCGCAAACTAATCGTTGTATTTACACCACTGGTTTCTTGATCATCTTCAAACCATCGGCTCGTAATGGTTTTGGTTTGAGTATAAAACTGTACTGCCTGTTTACCGTAAGGCCCTAAATCTCCAAGCTTTGAACCACGTGAACCAGTAAAACTGAAGAAAGGAACTGGCACAGGAATTGGAATATTAATGCCCACCTGACCGATATCAATCTGATGCTGAAATATACGCGCTGTATGGCCATTTTGAGTAAATAGACCAACACCATTACCAAAAGGGTTGGCATTGATCAGTGCAATCGCCTGTTCCAACGTATCAACATGCATAATGGCAAGTACAGGGCCAAATACTTCTTCCTGATAAATTCGCATATCGGTGGTGACCTGATTAAAAATCGTTGGGCCAACAAAATTACCCTGCTCATATCCAGACACCTGCACATCACGCCCGTCCAGTAACAGTTTTGCGCCTTGTTCAACGCCACTATTGATCAGATCAATTACACGCGCTTTAGCACGGGTAGAAATGACTGGCCCCACATCGGTATTCGGCTCATGTCCGGCATTAACTTTCAATGTTTTAGCTTTATTGACAAGTTCGTCAACCCAATGCTGGGCTTCTCCTACCATGATCGCCACAGAAAGCGCCATACAGCGTTGTCCTGCTGCACCAAACGCTGCACCTACTAAAGCATTTAATGTTTGTTCTTTATTGGCATCTGGCATGACCACAACATGGTTCTTTGCACCCATCATCGACTGTACACGTTTGCCATGCTGACCAGCCAGTTGATAGACATGCGTACCTACAGCAGTCGAACCCACAAAAGAGATGGCTTTGATATCGTGATGAGTACACAGCAGATCGACAACTTCTTTACCACCATGCACCACATTCAGTACACCAGCAGGAATACCCGCTTCAATTGCCAGCTCTACAAGCATCATGGTTGATAACGGATCTTGTTCTGAAGGCTTTAAAACAAAGGTATTTCCACACACAATCGCCATTGGAAACATCCATAGTGGAATCATGGCCGGGAAATTAAAGGGTGTAATCCCTGCACACACACCAAGCGGCTGCTGTACGGTGTAGGTATCGACACCACGTGCAACACCCTCTATATACTCTCCCATTTGCAAAGTACCAATCGAACAAGCATGCTCGACAACTTCAAGACCACGCTGAATATCTCCTTCGGCATCAGCCAAAGTTTTTCCTTGTTCTGCTGTCAACACTTGGGCAATACTTTTTAAGTTATTGCGAATCAGATCTTGCAGCTTGAGCATAATACGCATACGTGCCTGAATAGGCGTTTGGCGCCAACTGGCCAAAGCATTTTGTGCAGCTGCAATCGCAGCATTGACTTCTTCGGCTGTCGCAAAAGGCACTCGTCCTAAAACTTCTTGTGTCGCTGGATTGACAATATCTTGCCAATGGCTTGTTGTTGACTCGACAAATTCACCATTGATCAGTAGTTTTGCTGTGGTGAATCCGGTACTTTGCTGTGGATGATGAATCGCGTTCATGATCGCTCCGTGCTTGTTTGTTATTGTCGTTGTAATCGCCTTTACTGGCTTCTTTAACGCATTTTTTTACGCTGTTTCAGCAGACTAACAAAGAACACTTTGACCACCAATAGAAATTGATGCACGATGATTGTGCAAATATGCACAGGGATTTAACAGGATGTTAAATAAAAAATGAAAGTAGATTGGGATCATTTACGCTTTTTTTTAGTTTTGGCACGCGCGAAAACACTGACCAATGCGGCTCGTCTAATCGGGGTTGAACACAGTACAGTGGCACGGCGTATTCAGGCGCTAGAAAGCACTTTAGGAACACAGCTGTTTAAACGTGAAGCCACTGGTTATGAGCTTACCTCTGAAGGTTTGGCGTTGGTACCACGTGTGGAGCAGATGGAACAATCTTTCATTCAGATAGAAAAACGCCATGACCCGTTACAGGGACGGGTGCGTATTGGAGCACCAGAAGGTTTCGGTACGGCATTTCTGGCGGGTTTACTGGCTGAGTTTTCAAAACATTATCCGTTACTGACCATCGATCTCATACCGGTACCAAAAACAATTAAACTTTCACATCGTGAAGCGGATATTGTCATTTCTATCGATCGCCCTAAATCTGGGCCATATATTATTACCCGGCTCACCAATTACTGTTTAAAGCTCTATGGTAGTCGGCACTATTTAGAGCAACATCCGCCTATTGAAAAGCTAGATGATTTACGACAGCATCGTTTTGTCGATTATATCGATGATCTGGTGTATAGCACGGCGTTGTATTCGTTAGAACGTTTACCTCTGCAAGTGAGTGCTTGTTTTCGCAGTAACAGTATTTTAGCACAGGAAATTGCAGTGCGTGCTGGTGCTGGACTGGCCATTTTGCCAAGGTTTCTGGTTCGTGATAAAACTGAATTGGTGGAGGTGCTGGGCGATCAGTTAAGTTTTTCTCATACGTTTTGGATGCTTACGCTGGTCGATTTACAACACGAACCTAGAATTAAGCTGGTATGGGATTTTTTACGTAAGCAGGCAGATGTACAGCAAGAACTTTTAATGGGCGGATAATCAGACGGACCCTATTCGTAAAAAAGCGCCTTAATTGGGCGCTTCTTGTTCATTAGAGTGAATTAGACTGGCTCTTTGAGACCTTCAATAATAAACACGCGGTAATTCGCCCCTTTAAGACGATGTTGTAACGCATCTTGATACTCTGGACTGTTATACCATTCACGTGCTGCTGCCATATCTGGAAAACGTAAAATCACAGCACCTTCAATATCACTACCTTCAAGTACTTCGAATTTGCCATAAAACGCAAGCGGCGTGAGATCACGACCTTCACGTGCAAGTGGTGCCTTTTCTGCATACTGTGCCATTTGTTCAGCGTCTGAGGTGCTTTCACGGGTAAATACAACATAGGCAGACATTGAAAAGTCCTTATTTTAACAATTGAAGTTGTATTGTTTTAACTGAAAGGATCGGCTTTTGCCTAGTGCTTTTCAGTTAACGATACACAATAGAAAAAATATTTATCATTCGCTTACCCATAGAGACCAAAAGTTAAAGCTTTAGCGTGATTACCACTTATGCTTTAAACTATATCCCAGTTTAAATGTACGTGATCCAAGATGGCCCAACACTTGCCAAACCCTCAAATCAACACAGAATTTTCTGGTATAGATCAAATTAAAGTCGTCAGCAATTTTGCAGACCTAATGAAAACTCGATTCCACGGCGAAATGAATGCAGTTTGCTGGCACAGAGCATTGGTAGGTAACTTTCAGGAAATTGTTGAACATCTTGAACTGAAAGACAATATCACCGAAGTGACACCTAAAGATCTTTGGGCATTGGATTTGTCTACTCAGGGGAAATTGGCAAGAACGCTTATTTTAAATGACTTACAACAATTAACTAATGCGGGCGCATCACCTACCTTGAACTTGCTTAAATGTTACGAACGCGACGAAGAGCTAGATTTTATTGCGACCGATGTATATTCATATCATGTCGATCGTTCACCTATTGAAACCGATACCATCTTATGCACGTACTATGGTCCGGCCAGCGATATTATATCTAATCATCAAGTACAGCAGAAAGTAAGCATTCCGGAAATACGTGAAAAACTGAAGCAGCTTCATGATGGCCCAGCGTCTGAGTTTGAGCAATTTTTAGAAGAATATTTTTTTGACTTGCACTATGCCGAACTGCCAAATGCTCAACCGATTCATCTGGGTTTAGGTCATCTTTGGCGCTTGGCAGTGGATCATCCAACTCAGCAGGCTTTGCCTTGTGTTCACCGTGCTCCTATGGAGTATCCAGATCAGTATCGTCTTTTACTCATTTGCTGATGAAACAATCTTTTTCACCACATGATCATGGGTTGGCACCAAACCTGCTTTTAATCCTAAAGGCTTAAAAACCTTATCTAACACCGATTGCGTGAGTTTACCTTTATCCTGCTCGATATCGGTGAGCGTGCGTCGGCTGATACCCACCAGTTTGGCATATTGTTCTTGGGTGACTCCCAATACATTTTTTCTTAAATGCATTAACAGTTGCCCCAAGGTAATTTTACCCAACAGATACTGGGTATATAGGTCGATCAGGATCTGCTGACGATCTTGTGCTGGAGTATTCGGCTTCATAGCAGCTCCCAACGTTTTAGTTTCGCTTCAATATAGTCAAATGACAGAACAGGCATATCCACGATTTGCTGCGGTACGCCCTTATCGATCAAGCGTTGCTTAAGGTGTACGAGCTTGTGTGCCAAACGCTGCAATGTTTCAAAGGCAAGTTCAGGTGGGCACCACGGCGCCAGTTTTTGCGTAATCAGTGCCCAGCGATATTCTCCGCCTTCTTCGTATGGGCTTCCCCACGTTGTCGAGCGAACAACTTGTTCTGGATCGGCTTTCATCGGCGCAAAATCATAAATAGGTGCCAATGTGATGCTGCCAAATTTCTTTAAAAATGAGGTATTTCGTCCATGGTTGTCGGAATTACCAAAAATAATATTGAGTAAATCACGCTGTAACCACTCACACACAAAAGCGGAGCCATCAAAATTTGGATCAATCGAAGTTAAGATCGAACACAACTGCTCAATGACTTCAAAGTGATTGAGATGGCTACCAGCTGATTTATTAAGTATTGAATAAACTGACTCAAGACCATACCGTTGCCAGCACTCATTTTGCCATTCGGTGTCAAAGCGTGGTAACCATAAGGACGGATACTGACGACCTTCGATCAATTTCATGCGATTAACGTCAATGGTATCGAAGCCCAAATCGTATAATTCGCGATAGTAATAATATTCTGCCCTTAAGATATTACAATCAATTTCACTGCGATTATTCCTTGGAAATTTAACCAGATAGTATTGATCTGGCTGCTCAAAGTTTTGTTGATAGGTATCAATCCAGACCTGTTGTTCAGGCGATACGCGAATTAAAAGCTTGGGGGCTTCACCACCTGCACCGGTAGCACCACCACTAATGGCGCCCATCTGCTGCGCATATTCTAAAAAGTCGATATTGCGGTCGGCAACATCAGCTACAGTAAAGTATCTAAGATGTAAGGTTGAATCTGGATTGAGTGGCTCAAGCGCATCTTTAATGCGTAAATTCCCAACAGGTGCAATTCCCCCTTTTTCAAGCAAGATGCTATCTTGCTCGGTTTGAGGCAAACGTTGCAAATCGAGATAATTAACCCAGTAACGGCGCGCTGCACCCGATGGAACAATATCGTCTAGAAATCCAAACCAGCTTTTAGATTCATGTTTAATTAACAACTGTACAGGAAGTGAGAGACTACAGGCATGTTCATCGCGCTGCTCTAAATGCTGAAGTGCATAGTCGAGTTCATATTCCAGTTCACAGGCTCCTGCTACACCAAGCTGTGGCTGAAGCAATGTAAGCGTCGCAATATCTAACCACTGAGTATTTAGCAAGGCCTGTAATGTGAGTATTTTCATTTTTATAAATGAGCAATTATTTTCTCAAAAATATCACAATAACAATTTAATGTGAATATATTTGCGCATAATTAAAACTTTTAAGCATTTTTGAGCAATTTTTTGCACAATACTATTTGTGCAACACTATAAGGTATTTTACACATTTTTAGATTCAGTCTTATGGTTAAGCCTCTACGGCCAAGTACCAGTTTTTCCAAGAGCTACTGCCACGTGTTGCAATGGGAACAGTCGGAATCAGCTTATCTTTTAAAATTTGAGTTTGTTCTACTGCCTTGGCTAAGCGCGCCTTGACTGAATGTATGCACTCCCGATCGCCAAATTCACAGCGATCCAGACTGGTGCCCCCACATGGGCCATTGGCCAGTCCTTTAGGGCAGGTTTCAGGGCAGATATAGAGTGTATCGGCCAGACGACATTGACCGCAGCTTTCACAGCCAACTAATCGATGTTTACTGAATGATTCAGTTTTCAGTAACATCTTGGTCATTAGATGCGTATTCCAAAAGGCTGCCTTAAAAATAAAACGTCCAGCGTTTTTAGCCGGCTTAGACATAAACAAGGCATCGTGCATAAATTGCAAATGACGATACTTCACCACCTCAAGGCGACTCGGCTTTCGTGCACTTGGTAAGCGCTCGGGCTGTAACTCAAGCCCCGTTTGAATATGCCATAAGCGTTTATAATGCTGCTCTAGCGCAGCCAGATCCAAATGACGATACTCTTCAATATATTCAGCTAGGCGTGCTTGTTCATCTGGCTTATGGCAGGCAGACAAATGAACACCTGCAAAACCCAGTTGCTCACAAATTAATATCTGTAATGCACAGCGTGCATACACATGGGCTGTCTGTCCTGTTTGTTTTTCATATTTAAGTACATTCAGCATATGCGGTGTAATTACAATACCCGCCACTTTATGCTTGATCATGTAATTGGCTCGCGCCAATGTTAAAGGCATCACACAGGCCACAATCTTTTGAGCGTAATCATGGCTGGTTAAAAATGCTTTGGCCTGTTGAAGTGCTTTAATGTCGTAGCCGAGTTGGGTAATGATGAAATCTGCACCCGCTTTGAGTTTTTTATGGAGTTTTAAATACTGCGCATCGCGCTCTGCCTCGACATATTTAAATGGATTAAGCGCAACACCGATATGAAAACCACCAACATGTTGAGCGGCAGCCACGGCATTTACAGACTCTAAGTAGCGTGTACGGGGTCGACCATCGGTGCCGTCGCTGTGCGATTTGAGCTTATCTCCACTTAATAACAGCAGATTTTGAATATTGGCAGCTTTTGCTTGTGCAAGAAAAGCTTCGAAATCTTGTATATCACGATCTTTGCCGGAAAAATGCAGCAATTTTTCCACAGCAGAATCATATGTACGACTCGCGTCTAAGGGTGCAAGATCATGGTCTGAATGAACACGATCTGCAAGTGCCATTACGGTGGGATAACCGGCAATTTCAGTTTGAAGCGGATGATATGGTGTCAATGACGTTAGGTATTCGACCAAAACACAAAACTGACGTTGCTGAAAATAAGAAGCAAGTGATGACATGAAATCGCGTGTAGCAAAACATAACGTAAACAGGCTGCATAGTATACGCGATCTGGCTATGCAATCCAAAGCATCAGATCAATTGATACATGAAAGACATCATCCAAAATAAGCTTTAAAGCGTTGGTTAAGTTGATCATGTGCCAGTTCGACTGATTACCGGCACAAATCCTTTTCCAGGCACTGGTTGGACGTGCTTCGCACGAAGTGGAATTTTACAATGCGAACAAACCAAAACGGGTTTAAACACATGACCACATTCTTTATGAATATAATCTATAGGTGCGCCGTGACCTTGATCCATCCAAGTATTTCCCCATTGTGCCATGCTCATCAGGATTGGGTATAAATCGAGTCCTTTCTCGGTAAGTTTATATTCAAAACGTTTATTCGACGCGGTGTACGGTACTTTAACCAAAATCTCTGCATCTACTAGATTTATCAAACGTTCCGTAAGTAAATGGCGAGTGACACCCAAGCTTTTTTGAAAATCTTCAAAACGACGAATTCCTAAAAAGGCATTGCGCAAGATTAACAGCGTCCATCGATCCCCAATCACGGACAGTGTTCTGGCTATTGAACACGGCTGTTTACCGATTTCTTCCCATTTCATAGCAGCAATATCTGTAATATCGTTGATCCTAATATAGAATATATTGCGTTAAAAATCCTGTTGTGATCTATGGCATATGCCAGTAACTATCTAGTCATCTAGTACCCATCTTAACTTGTACTTCTATCTCGACTATTACCTTGAAGATTCAAATGCTTGACGAATGACAGGAACCATCAACTGGCTTCCTGTAAGCGTGAGATGGTCATCATCAAAATAATACGGACGTTTGTCTGCTGTGCTGATCTGACATACAGGTGTACAAAACGTCTGAACGACTGGTAAGGTTTGAAAATTAGGATATCGAGCTTCGAGTTGCTTGGCCTGCTGTATCAACGCCTGATTACGTTTAAGATAATCTTGTTCAGTGATATGAGAACTGCGCCCATAGTAAAGTGTGGCCGGGATTGATTTATAATAGTAATTGCCATGCTCATACACCGGAACAGGCATAATCAGGCTCAAACGAATCTGATGCTTTGCTGCTAGTTCAGCAAGACGATCTAGTTTGTTTGGGTTTAAGGTATCGACCTTATAGTGAATAAAAATCCATTTTGCATGGCGTCTTAAAGTTTCTTGAATAATAGCCTCTGGAGGCAAAATCTCTCGTGTCATCGGATCATTGACCGCGAATAAATAGGTATTGAATCCACGCTGTACTGCAATATCGGCAAAGACGTTCTTGATTGAATCTGAATGGCTATTGCCTAACAACACCACAGATTGCTTTTGTTCGTCGGTATTAATACGACAAGTGAGTGTGTTGGGGTGAATAATCGGGAAGAAAAGACCGCATCGATACACAGAGCGATCAGTTAGACCAGAAAATATGTTTTTTTCGACTTGTGTATACTGAGTTTGGTAAATGACTTTCGAGCAACCGATCAACCCGAGTACTGTAATACATCCAATGATATAAACTTTGAAGATGTGATGATATTTCCGCGTTTCGATCAATTTGTAAAGCAGCACAGACAAAAGCATGATCAATATCAAGAGCGTGACTTGCTCCTGAATATTTGCAGGGTGCATGATGGTTCCTGAAAAAGGCTTGTACAAGTACAAAACAATCACAGGAAAATGCACCAAATAAATAGAATAAGAATATTTGCCAAGATGGACAAAAATTTTAGCTATGGGTGAATTGATTAAAAACTTGGGTAAGCCAAACACTAAAATAACAGCGGTTGCGAGGCAAACAAGTAAAGCAAACAAACTAGGATGTGCTTCGATACGGTTAAAACTGTTACCGTTGACATGCATAAAGGGAATTGCAACCAGCAAACATAAACCAATTAATCCGATCCAGGATTGGTTGTATTTTAAGTTACCTTGCTCTGTGAAGTACTTGGCAACCATAAAACCAATCAAGAACTCCCAAAGCCGAAGTGGCATCATAAAGAATGAAGTTTTAGGTGATATACCGACTTCGTATATACATAAGCCCAATGAGATCAGCGTGGTTAAGAGAAGCAAAGCCCGATTTTTATTGAAAAACCAAACCAATAATGGCACAAATAAATAGAACTGTATTTCGACACCCAGCGACCAAAAATGCAGTAAGGGTTTAAAATTACTTTTGTCGAAATAGGTATTGAGCGTCCAAAAGCTTAAATTATTGGCAAAAAAGAGACTAAAAAAAGCCTGCTTTTCGACTTGTATCATTTCTGATGGAAGCAACAGCAGCATAGATGCCAACAGCGTACCGATCACCACAGCAAAATAGCTTGGTAGTAAGCGCTTTGCACGGCGCTCAAAAAAGTCGTGTACATTGCCGGTTTTATACAACACGGCCATTAAGAAACCGCTAATCACAAAAAAGATATCGACACCAAGAAAACCACTGGCCAATTGAGAAAACTCAAGATGAAACAGCACCACGAGGCTCACAGCGATGCCCCTTAAAATCTGGATATCATGTCTAAATTGCATAGCGGGAGATACAGGAAAATGTGCGCTATATAGTATTGAATCGAAATAATTTTGGCTATGCTTTTTCCATCTTTGCAGCACGATTACCACTCACCTGTTTATGGGTAGGTTTCACCACTCAAAACCTCTGGTGTATTGTCAGTTCATAATCAAGTTAAAGTGTTTTAAGTCGTTTTTCTTCTGGCCAATGAGTATTTGCATCACAAAAAGCACATCAGCATATCTAATGTGCTTTTCATGCTTTGGAAAACAATCAAGTGATTGTATGTTAGGCACTACTTGATTCGTTCAAACTTGTTTTTACTTCTTGTACTTGTTGCTCATCATCAAATTTATGACGTTTTAAAGTTAATATTGCGCAGATTGCTAACATTGCAGGGATAGAAATCATCACAAAATTCATGGTATGCGGTAAGTTCAAGGTTAATAACAGACCCGTCAAAATCGGACCGACAATCGCACCAATTCGACCTATACCCGAAGCACAGCCAATTCCAGTTGAGCGAACACTTAATGGATAGTATTGAGCAACATAGCTATAAAGAAGGATTGAAGTTCCAATCGTCGCTGCACCAGCCACAGTGACTAAACCATATAAAACATAAGCTGGAGAGTTAAATCCTAAGCCGATCAGTGCCACTACACCTGCCATCAGCATTCCCATAATTACAGGTTTTAAATGGAATTTGTCTGAAAGAATGCCGCCACCAATTGAACCCATCATGGCACCCACATTTAGGGCAAACAAGAATAAGATACTCTTGCCGAGTGAATAGCCTGTTGCAAGCATAAGTTTTGGCAACCAACTGCTTAGTGCATATACCATTAATAAGCACATAAAGAACAATACCCAAAACATAAGCGTATTGAATGCACGTCCTTGTTGAAATAAGCCTTTTACAGAACTGCCTGTGAGAACATGATCTTCATTCAGCACTAAACGTGTATTGATACCGATGCTTTGTTCAGGTGAAATTTTTTGAATGATCCTATGTGCTTGATCCGTTTTGCCAGTTTTAACCAAAAAGGTTAAAGATTCAGGCAAGAATTTCCAAATCACAGGTAATAAAATCAAAGGAACACCGGCAATCAAGAACATGATTTGCCAACCCTGACTTTCAACTAAATAACTTCCGATCAGTGCTGATAAAATGCCGCCGATGGCATAACCACTAAACATTGTGCCAACTAAAGTACTGCGAATACGTTTGGGTGCGTACTCTGATGTGAGTGCGACGAGATTTGGCATCACCCCGCCTATTCCTAAACCTGCTAAAAACCGTAAAATACCAAATTCATAAGGATTAGATGCAAATGCACCTAAAAAAGTAAAACCACTAAAGAACGTCACACAAATTAAAATAACATTTTTGCGTCCGATTTTATCTGCCAAAGCACCAAACGACATTGCCCCAAACATCATCCCGCATAACGCCGTACTGGCGAGCATGCCTGCTTGTACAGAAGTAAGAGACCATTCCTGCATGAGTAAGGGTAAAACTACGCCATAAATGACGAGATCGTAACCATCAAAAATAATAATCATTAAGCACCAAAGTAAAATACTCCAGTGAAAAGGTGTAAATTTTGCTTGATCAATTACTGCATTTACATTAACTGTAGATGTTGTCATCCTGCATCTCCTCAATGAGATAAATTCCTAATTAATATTTAAAACGACATAATGCAACTTAAAAAAAACACTGTTATTCAAGGCTTTATTGGTATTAAAATCATAAATCGCCATTATATTGATGCGATTATCCGTCCCTGTGCGACCATCAAAGGTTTCACGTTCACCGTAGACATATTCCATCCCCAAAGTAACTGGGTTGTAAGGTTTGTACATGCCATTGATCCAGCTTTGCCATAGTTCTTTATTTTGAGCTGTGTTGTCTTGATTGATTCGTGCAAAAGCATTGTTGTCCTTGGCTTTCATGTAGCCATAACCCAATGTTGAGCGAAATTGAGTATTAAATTGATGGGTAATCCCTGCTGAAATTGAATCAAACTCATTGCTTTGAATATGTTTTTGATCATCAATTACATAGCTGCTATTGCTCCATAACAGGAAACGTCCGTCACCTTTAATATGGTTATAGTCTGCTTTGAGGAAAGTTTTTGGTGTTAACTGATACTTTCCACCAATCCCGACACCCCAAGCCCATTGTTCATCTTGACTGGTTTTCTTTTCAGCGACAAAGCTACGTCCTGACAGCATAGAACCATTGGCAAACTTATGATTTATACGTCCAACAAAGGCAGGTAAACGCATTTCATTATCGGGGTCAGAGCTTGTTGTATATTTAGGATCTTCTACTGCTAAAGCAAAGCTGGTATTTGCCGTAATATTGTCACTATAACGAACCAATGGTGAGCGCTGTAATGCCCCGCCTACATAGGTCGCCGCATCGACCGTTTCCGGGTAATATTCAGGTGCGATAAACGTTGACCATGTCTGACCTAATAACCATTTATCAAAAGTTAAGTAGGCATGGCGGATACGGAATTGATCGCGTGATGCACTACCAAAGAAGTCCATTTCTAATTTTCCACCGACATCACCCATAGCAGTCGGTGTTTTAAAATTAAGACCGATCCGAGAAACATTTGCAGTGGTATGCAAGCGATCTTTTTGTTGCGCTTCTTCAGCAGTTCCTTCTAGTGGTACGCCGCTGATATTGTTGTACATCGTTGATGCGCCTTTGGCTTGATACGATGCATCTGCACGCAAATATCCATATAAATTCACCTCTGCACCAGATTTGGTGAGTGATAATTTCGGTATTGCGGATTGAACAGGTTCAGTTTTAGGTGCAACCATGACCTGAGTAACGGGCTGAGCAGGCGGAGTTTGCTGAACATAATTTTGCTGTATTGCACGCAATTCTTTTACTTCTTGACGAAGTTTTTCTATTTCTGAATTTTGCTGCATTGCGCGCAACTCTTTTACTTCTTGGCGAAGTTTTTCTATTTCTGCGCTTTCTGAGCCTGCATAACTTCCAGACATGGCAGCAAGTACAGACAGCGCTAAAACACTTTGCCGAATTGTGAAGATGAATCTTTTCATTAAAATCAATTTCCTTATTTCATGAACTTTAGCTTTTAAGTTCATTTTGTGTTTGCGTTGTATCCTTTGCAGTACTTGATGACTGCAACGCATTTCTTGTTTTAAAACCTAATCATTTGATTTTTATTTATTTAGTCTCCTTTGATTATTTTCTATAGCAATTTATTTAGACAAAAAGAACCTCACAATCACTATGAAAGTCACTTTGAATTGAACGTTTGGTAAAAATAAAATCTAAATTGTTCTTCTCATCATTTTTTCATTATGAATGCGTCTCTTTGGTTATGGGGCTTAAGCAGACTCGGAAATTTCTGCCTTTTTGGCAGTCAAACCCTGATACATTAAGATTTGACTGTATGAATGTACGTCTTCAAAACCAATGTCTTGGAGTCGTTGCTGATATTCACTGAATGAAATAGTGAAAAAGTCATTTTCCATGCGATCTAACATTTTCTGGCATTGCAATTCAGTTAGGCCTTGAGTCATACATAAATAACGTAAAGCTTGTAAATGCTGAGGGTTGCTGCAAGGCATTAAATCATAGGTCAATAACAGTCCACTCCTTTTTAAGCAACGATGGATACTGCTATAAAATTCATTTTTTTGTTCATCAGCAATAAAGTGCGCGACTAAAATAGAAAGTGCAGCATCAAAAACAGCAGCTTCAGTTAAAGTAGAATGATCGCCATGTACAAACTGTACCTGAGCTGACTTTCCCATGTGTTTAACACGTGTTTCTGCCATTTCAAGCATGGCTAAAGAAGGATCAAGTGCAGTAAATGTCCAATCAGGATGTTTATTGAGTAAATATTCCAACTCATAACCTGTTCCACATCCAACAATAAGTATGTGTGCGGTTGGTTGAAGTACAGACTGCAAAATGGCATCCACTTGTTGATGAATGATTTCATATCCGGGAATTAATTTACGGATATGTTCATCATATGCTTCAACGATCTTTGGACTATTAAAATCTTTTGCCATTGACGAAGATCCTTTGCCTTATAACTTTAAAATGCTGTTTTTCTATATGGTGTAAAACACATTTAGTCGAATACGCTTCCAGTTAAATTTAGTTCAGCACGCATGATTTCCTGTAGCTTAAACTTCTGTGCTTTGCCCGATGCGGTCATCGGAAATTCATTTAAGAATTTTACGTAGCGTGGCACTTTATTATGAGAAATGTGTTCCTTGCAGAAACTACGAATACTTTCTTCATTAATCTGATGATGTTCATGCAAAATAATACAAGCGCATAGTTCTTCACCATAACGCGTATCAGGCAGGCCAATCACTTGCACATCACAGATTGCAGGGTGGGTATATAAAAAGTCCTCAATTTCTTTAGGAAATAGATTTTCTCCACCACGAATGACCACATCTTTAATACGGCCTTTGATTTTGACAAACCCTTCAGCATCCATTTCCGCAATGTCACCTGTATGCATCCAACCTGCGGCATCAATGACTTCACGGGTTTTTTCTTCTTCGCTCCAATAGCCAGCCATTACCGAGTAGCCTCTAACGCATAATTCGCCTAAAGTTCCTTGTGGTACGAGTTGTCCTTCAGGATCTACGATTTTGATTTCGACATGAGGATGAACTTGTCCAACCGTACTGACACGTTTATCAATCGTGTCATTCACGGAGCTTTGTACGCTTACGGGTGAAGTCTCGGTCATGCCATAGCAAATCGTGATTTCTGACATATGCATACGATCAATCACCCGCTGCATAATTTCACGTGGGCATGGGCTTCCCGCCATAATTCCTGTGCGCAAGCTAGATAAGTCAAATTCATTAAATTGTTCATGCTCTAAAGTGGCGATAAACATGGTGGGTACGCCGTATGCTGCCGTACAACGCTCGTTGTGAATGGTCTTTAGTGTTTCTAATGGATTAAAAACAGCTGATGGATATACCATAGTAGAACCATGTGTGATACAGGCCAGATTTCCCATAACCATACCGAAACAGTGAAATAAAGGTACTGAGATACACACTTTATCTTGTGGCGTTAAACCAATGCCCTCTCCTACAAAATAACCATTATTCAAAATGTTATGATGAGTAAGCATTGTGCCTTTCGGATTACCCGTTGTACCTGATGTAAATTGAATATTAATGGTTTCATCAAATTGCAATTGCTGCGTCGCTAATTGTAATTGATCGAGTTGTTGTTGACTTGGTGCAACAACTAGATCATTAAAACGATGAATACCTGTATGCTGTTTTTCATCAATTTTGATCACAAATTTTAAGAAAGGCAGACGCTCTGAATGAATCATTTTGTCAGTACAGACAACAATTTCTGGTGCAATTCGCGTCAAAAATTCTTGATAATCAGTCGTTTTGAATTGTGATGCGATGACCAATCCTTTGCAGGAAACTTTATTCAAGACATACTCTAACTCATGGCTTTTGTAGGCAGGATTTAAGTTCACTAGGATAATTCCTGCTTTAAAAGCTGCAAACTGAGTGATCGTCCATTCCACACAGTTTGGTGACCAGATACCAAGTCGATCGCCTTTCCTTAAACCGAGCTGGAGCAAGCTACAGGCAAAAGCATTCACTTCATCCTGTAGCTCTTTATAGCTCAACCGTCTGTTCTGATGTGCACTTACAATCGCTTCTTGATCGGCATATTGCTGACAAGCTTGATCAAATTTTTCTCCAATCGTCATTCCCAATAAGGGCTGTGAACTTGGTCCAGAGGCATAGCTTAACCGTTGTTGTTGCATTGAATCATTCTCCTTGATTCTTTCTAATTCTGTTCCGATTTCATCTCTTGTTATTACTGCAACTACTTTTCAAACTGCCTTGTTTTGTTTTTTACTACTGTTTATCTCCTATTTTTTCCTCACGGCATTCACACAAAAATCAGCAATCTGTTTTGAAAAATAGTCTTTATGTTGCTGATCGAACTTTGTATTTTGAGCTGGGTCCAGAGGTTCTACGGCGACATAAGTCATCGCGCCAACCACACAAAGTGCTGTGGTGTTTAAATCCTCCAATGCAAACTCTCCACTCGCATTTCCATCTGCGAGTATTTTAATAATACTCTGCTTAATCAACTGCTTAACACGAAAACGCTCATGCTCTACCAATGAATCAACAGGCTCGAACATGAGTGAATATGCAAGCTGAGGGCTGTTTAGTGCCCTTTTTACAAAGGTGGTTACCGCTTTATGTAGCTTCTGCTCCGCCGTTAGATCACTTTCTGTAATCGCATCAATCACCAACAATTCGGTATTGATCGCTTCTGACAAAACTTCGATCAGCACCTGACTTTTATTATCAAAATAGCGATAAACCAACCCACTCGAAACACCTGCTTGCTCAGCAATTGTTTGTATCTGTGCGTCTTTAACCCCTCTTTCTGAAATTAACTTTCTGGCTGAATTCAAAATCGACTTACGATTTTGTTCCATCCGTTCTTGCATTAAAGATGATCGTTTATAGTTCATAAGATTTATTCTCTAACAAATAAAATGAATTGTAAATCATTTTATGAATCTGTATTCACTTTTTCAAAAATTCATTGTATGGTATATCTTAAGCACAAACAAGAATGCTTATGGAACAACAAATATAATCAATAGGATGAACACAATGAACCTACGTAGCTTGAATTTTGGTCTGGATGAAACATTGATTGCCCTTCAAGATTCAGTTGCCGCATTTTGTGCAAAAGAAATAGCACCAATTGCTCAGCAAGTAGATCAAGACAATAAATTTCCGAGCCATTTATGGAAAAAGTTCGGTGATATGGGCTTATTAGGCCTAACGGTTTCTGAAGAATACGGCGGCACAAACCTCGGTTATCTTGCTCATATTATTGTTATGCAAGAAATTTCTCGTGCTTCAGCTGCAATTGGACTTTCATACGGCGCACACTCAAATCTATGTATCAATCAAATCAATCGCAACGGCAGTGAGCAGCAAAAGCAGAAATATCTTCCGAAATTAATTTCTGGTGAATATGTCGGTGCCTTGGCGATGTCTGAACCGAATGCGGGTTCAGATGTGGTCAGTATGAAATTACGTGCTGAACATAAAGGTGATCATTTCGTTTTAAATGGTTCCAAAATGTGGATAACCAATGGCGGTGATGCTGATGTTTTAGTGGTATACGCAAAAACTGACTCACATGCAGGCGCTAAAGGCATGACTGCTTTTTTAGTTGAAAAAGACATGAACGGTTTTAGTCATGGTCATCATCTAGACAAACTTGGTATGCGCGGCTCAAATACCTATCCATTATTTTTTGATAATGTAGAAGTCCCGGTTGAGAACGTGTTGGGTGGTGTCGGTAATGGCGCCAAAGTCCTGATGAGTGGCTTGGACTATGAGCGCGCAGTTTTAAGCGCAGGCCCTCTTGGCATTATGGACGCCTGCATGGATGTTGTGATTCCTTATTTACATCAACGTGAACAATTTGGACAAGCTTTAGGTGAGTTCCAGCTGATGCAAGGAAAACTTGCTGATATGTATTCAACTTGGCTGGCTTGCAAAGCGCTTGTATATGCAGTTGGTACAGCCTGCGACAAAGCAGATCATGACCGTAGCTTACGTAAAGATGCCGCAAGTGCCATTTTATATGCAGCCGAAAAAGCGACATGGATGGCAGGTGAAGCAATTCAAACTTTAGGTGGCAATGGCTATATCAATGAATTCCCTACAGGTCGTTTATGGCGTGATGCAAAACTTTATGAAATTGGTGCAGGCACATCTGAAATTCGTCGTATGTTGATCGGACGTGAATTGTTTAATGAAACCAAATAATAACGATAAATCAGGATGCATCATATGAATCAATTACAAAGCAAAGTGAATGTGCGAAGTGAAGACTTTAAAACAAACCAACAAACTATGCAGACTTTGGTTAATGATTTAACACAAGTTGCCCAAAATATTGCATTAGGTGGCGGAGAAAATGCACGTCAAAAGCATTTAGCACGTGGAAAATTGCTTCCACGTGAACGTATAGATCAACTGATTGATGTTGGTACAGCTTTTTTAGAAATCGGACAACTTGCTGCGTATAAAGTTTATGAAGATGATATTCCTGCTGCGGGTGTGATTGCGGGTATTGGACAGGTTAATGGTGTAACTTGCATGATCGTTGCCAATGATGCAACGGTTAAAGGTGGCACGTATTATCCGCTTACGGTTAAAAAGCATTTACGTGCTCAAGAAATTGCTGAACAAAATCACCTACCTTGTATTTATCTTGTAGATTCAGGTGGTGCGTACTTACCAATGCAGGATCAGGTATTTCCTGATCGTGATCACTTCGGGCGTATCTTCTACAATCAAGCACGTATGTCGAGCCAAGGAATTGCTCAAATTGCGGTTGTGATGGGTAGCTGTACCGCTGGTGGTGCTTATGTTCCTGCGATGTCGGATGAAACCATTATCGTACGTGATCAAGGAACTATTTTCTTGGGTGGTCCTCCTCTAGTTAAGGCTGCAACAGGTGAAGTCGTAAGTAGCGAAGATTTGGGTGGTGGTGATGTACATACGCGTCTTTCAGGTGTTGCGGATCATTTGGCAGAAAACGATGAACATGCAATTGCGATTGCACGTAATATCATTGCCAATTTGAATAAAAAAACAAACGAACTCAATAAGCAGATTGATGAACCTTTGTTCGATGCCAAAGAGTTGTATGGAGTAGTTCCTAGCGATGCGCGTAAGCCATTTGATGTACGCGAAGTGATTGCACGTATTGTCGATGGTTCTCGTTTTGATGAGTTTAAAGCTCGTTTTGGTTCCACGTTAATCACAGGGTTTGCATCACTTTACGGGATGCCTGTAGGAATTATTGCCAATAATGGCATTCTATTTTCAGAGTCGGCTCAAAAGGGTGCGCACTTTATTGAGTTATGTACCCAACGCAATATTCCCTTGTTATTTATTCAAAATATCACGGGCTTTATGGTGGGTCGCCAATACGAAAATGAAGGAATTGCCAAGCACGGTGCAAAACTGGTGATGGCGGTTGCAACAGCAAATGTGCCAAAAATCACACTCATCATTGGTGGCTCGTTTGGTGCGGGTAACTATGGTATGTGTGGACGTGCTTATTCTCCACGTTTCTTATGGACTTGGCCAAACTCACGTATATCCGTCATGGGCGGTGAGCAAGCAGCCAGCGTACTTTCGACTTTGAAACGTGATCAGATCGAGCAAAAAGGCGCAGAATGGTCAGCACAAGAAGAAGATGAATTTAAACAACCAATTCGTGATCAGTATGAACGCCAAGGGCATCCTTACTATGCTTCTGCCCGTTTGTGGGATGATGGCGTAATTGATCCAGCTCAAACTCGACAAGTACTGGGATTAAGCCTTGCAGCAGCTTTAAATGCACCGATTCAACCGACTAAATTTGGCGTGTTCCGCATGTAAGAGGTGTTTATGAGCTATCAATTTCTACAACTGGAACAGCATGGTTTAGTGGCGTATGTGTGGCTAAATCGCCCTGAACTACACAATGCCTTCAATACAACGGTGATTGAAGAATTGCATAGGTGTTTTAAGCAACTTGCTATTCGTGATGATATTCGGGTTGTGGTTTTAGCGGGTCGTGGTAAAAGCTTTTCAGCGGGTGCAGATCTGAACTGGATGAAACAAGCGGGTCAAGCTTCTGCCGAAGAAAATGAAGCTGATGCTTTAAAACTTGCACAGATGCTTGAAGCACTTGCAACTTTAAAACAACCAACGATTGCACGTGTTCATGGCATTGCTTTTGGTGGTGGGATGGGTTTGGCATCTGCATGTGATATTTGCATCGCTAGTACCGATGCAAAGTTTGCAACCTCCGAAGTTCGACTGGGTCTTGCCCCTTCTACGATTAGCCCATACGTGATTCGTGCGATTGGCGCTCGACAAGCTTCACGTTATTTTTTAACTGCTGAACGTATTACTGCGCATGCAGCAAAACAAATTGGCTTGGCACATGAAATTGCAGATGCGGAAGATTTAGATAAAAAAGTTCAAGAGATCATTGATGCTTTATTGCTAGGCGGACCACATGCTCAAGCTGCTTCTAAGCAACTGATTCAGATGGTCAGCAATCAAAGTATGGATAATCAATTACTTCGACAAACTGCTCACCACATTGCGCAAGTGCGTCAAGGCAGTGAGGCAAAGGAAGGCTTAACCGCTTTCTTAAGTAAGCAAGCTCCAGCATGGACTTCAAATTCTAATAACAACAATTAAGGATGACCAAAAAATGTTTGAAAAGATTTTAATTGCGAACCGTGGTGAGATTGCTTGCCGTGTAATTCGAACAGCAAAAAAATTAGGTATTGCGACGGTTGCGGTTTACTCAGATGCAGATGCACATGCACAACACGTTAAACTTGCAGATGAAGCGGTTTATATTGGTCAATCTCCTGCAACACAAAGTTATTTACAAGCTGATCGCATTATTCAAGCGGCGATCGATACAGGAAGCCAAGCGATTCATCCTGGTTATGGTTTTCTTTCGGAAAACGATCAATTCGCTTTGGCCTGCCAGCAGCATAATATTTGCTTTATTGGTCCTCCGGTCGATGCCATTTTAGCGATGGGCTTGAAAGCCACCTCAAAAGCCTTGATGGAAAAAGCAGGTGTACCTCTAACGCCGGGCTATCACGGAACAAATCAAGATGCTGAATTTTTAAAACAACAAGCAGATGAAATTGGCTATCCTGTACTCATCAAAGCCAGTGCTGGCGGTGGTGGTAAAGGCATGAGTCTGGTAGAACGTAGTGAAGACTTTCTCTACTATCTCGCGCTGTGCAAACGTGAAGCCAAATCGAGTTTTGGTAATGATGACGTACTGATTGAACGTTATGTGACTCAACCACGTCACATTGAAGTACAGGTGTTTGGTGATACACATGGCAACTATGTGCATTTATTTGAACGGGATTGTTCTGTTCAACGTCGTCATCAAAAAGTACTAGAAGAAGCGCCTGCTCCACAAATGCCAAGTGAAAAGCTCGATGCAATGCGTCAAGCTGCAATTGATGCTGCGCGTGCTGTGGATTATGTTGGCGCTGGTACGGTTGAGTTTATCGTTGAACAAGACGGCACAGCATATTTCATGGAAATGAACACACGCTTACAAGTCGAACATCCTGTGACTGAAATGATTACTGGAGAGGACTTAGTCGAATGGCAATTACGAGTTGCCTATGGTGAGCCATTACCCAAATTACAACATGAGCTACAAATTCATGGGCATGCACTCGAAGCACGTATTTATGCCGAAGAACCAGACAAAGGCTTTTTACCTGCAATCGGTAAAATTGACTATCTTCGCTATCCAACGCAAAACCAATATGTCCGTGTAGATAGTGGCATTGTTGAAGGTGATGAAATTACCACTTTCTACGACCCAATGATTGCCAAATTGATTGTATGGGGTAAAAACCGTGAAGCTGCTTTAATTCAGATGCAACATGCGCTTAGTCAGTTCCATGTCGATGGTTTAGGCAATAATATTGCCTTTTTGGAAAAGATTGTGCGTTGTGATTCATTTAAACAAGCAAATTTGGACACCAACCTCATCCAGCGTGAAGAACAATTTTTGTTTAGCCCAGCGAATATCAAACCTGAGCTTGTTGTTGCGACGGCATTCATTGAATTTCTCAGCAAAATGCAAAATAACCAATCGACTCAAAAGCAACTGTGGTTGGCACAGCCTTTATGGCGTAGTAATGTCACATATCAACACAGTATTAAATTGAACTTTATAAATCAAAATATTCAAATTAAGCTTTCTGCTGCTGAACACGGATTTAACGCAGAATTTAATGGTCAGCAGTATCACATCACAGGTCAATTAACTGATTATCATACTGCAAATATTCAAATTGATGGAATTCAACAAAAACTCGCTTTTAACCGAGGTTTGCAAGGCATTACTCTATTTAACGCTGGACAAAGTTATAAATTCAGCTACTTGCGTCAGGATTATAATCAAACTGATAGTCAATCTGAGCAAGGACATCTCAAAGCCCCAATGCCTGGCGTAGTAACACAACTACTTGTAGGCGCAAATCACGCCGTGAAGAAAGATGATGTGCTTTTAACGCTTGAAGCGATGAAAATGGAATACACCATCCGCGCGCCTAAAGATGGTGTAATTTTAGATGCCTATTTCCAAGTAGGTGATCAAGTCAAAGCTGGTGATGAGCTTGTGGACTTCCAAGCTACTGAGGGGGAAGTTGCATGAATGACTATGTAAAAATAGTAGAAGTTGGCCCACGTGATGGTTTGCAAAACGAGAAACAAGCTTTAAGCATTGAACAACGATTGAGCTTTATCAATGATTTAATTGACGCAGGTTTAAAGTTTATTGAAGTGGGTTCATGTGTATCAGCTAAGTGGGTACCACAAATGTCGCAGAGCGATGAGTTATTTAAATTGTTGCCACAACGTGATGATTTAAACTTGAGCTTGCTGACGCCAAATCTTAAAGGCTTCGATGCTGCCCTAGCAGTAGGATGTAAAGAGGTTGCAGTCTTTACCGCAGCTTCTGAGAGCTTTACCCGAAAGAATATCAACTGCTCGATTGATGAAAGTCTGGAGCGATTCTCTGAAATTTTCCAAGCCGCGCAAGCAAATCATGTGCGCGTACGCGGTTATGTGTCTTGTATGGTGGATTGTCCTTATGAAGGTGCAATTGATCCCAAACAGGTCGTAAATGTCGTCAAACGTTTATATGAGATGGGGTGTTATGAAATTTCATTGGGTGAAACCATTGGGACTGCAACACCAGATCGAGTTCAGAAAGTTTGGCAGGCATGCTTAGCAGAACTGGACAGCAACATTTTGGCTGGACATTTTCATAATACTTATGGCATGGCAATTGCCAATATCTATCAATCTTTACAGCAAGGTATTCGAATCTTTGATTCTTCGCTTGCTGGACTGGGTGGTTGTCCATATGCCAAAGGTGCATCAGGGAATGTTGCAACTGAGGATTTGTATTATTTACTGTCTCAAATTGGATACGAAACAGGGATCAATCTAGAAAAGCTGATGTTAGCGAGCCAAAATATCAGTCAGACATTAAAGCGAAAAAACTTATCAAATTATGCAAATACTTATCTTCAGCAGTGAAAATTGATAATTTTTAAAAGCGTTCGTTCATCCTAAACAAAATGGCAATGTTGCATTGAGCTTATTGCCTAGTAATATTTTAAACATTATTAAGATGACCTTAAAGCAATCTAAGGCCTTATTTTAACTTTAAATTACCTAATCATTGCTTATTCGTCACCTCTAAATACCAAATGGTTTCTCCCCAACTATTATTTTCAATTTGAGGCATTATCTCACCCTGTTCGAAATAACGTTTTTCCATATTGTTTGCAGGACTATACCACTCACCTGTTTGTGGGCAAGTTTCACCACCTAAAACCTTTATTGTATTGTTATCTAATACTCCTGTTTGAGTTTTTTTAACTCGTTTTCCTTCTGGCCAATGACTATCTACATCAAAACGTGCAATCCATTTTGGAGAGTTCTCTATATCAAATCTTGGGTTTGGATCATCTTCCCAAGCATCTAAAGTCGTTAATTTTAATTCGTTACATCGGATTGGCTTGATCAGCTCATTCGCCATCACCAATAAATCCGGTATTCCTTCTTCGACTGGATAAAGTGACAACTCTCCAAGGCGTATCCATAAACTAAATTTTTCAGAGTCTGTTGGGTATGATAATTTAGTAATCTCAATTCGAGGATCATTCAGCTTTAAACGTATTTGCTCTTCGCTTAACCCTAATTGATCTATCCAGTAAGGTGAAAGTAAAAAACACCACGTCGGTGTTCGTATGCCAGCAGCTAAAGAGGGGGCATAAATCAAATCATCAGCGTCGTCATGTGAAAAACTCATATTACTCGGATGATCAATATCTAATCCATAAAAATAATCACTAAAAATCCGTTCTGTTGTTTCAAACTCTGGTGATACCATTGGGAATTGAGCTGTATTACCAATTTCATAACCACTATACGCCTGAATCGGATTAAGTTTTATCAAGCATTCTTTAACAAACGTATACCATCTATTTTTATTTTCTCGAAACCACTTGTCACCAAAGCTTAGTTTCAGACTAGAGTATCTTGAACCATTATCACGAATATTGCTTTGTAAAGCCCAACGTGCACTTTGCGTATCAGAGTCTCCCGTTGTTGCGGCAATAAAATAAACAAAATACTTTTTATAGCTCTCATGCATTTCATCTATCATTTCTTGACGCGTACGTTGCCATTTTTCTGCCTTTTTCCATATACTTGTTTTATGTCGATATCTGAGTCTAAATGATTTATCAATAATTTCATTTTCGAATTCTTCATATATATCGATAATTTTATTAGCAACTACTTCTACTTCATCTTCATGGTGATAAATATAAAAAGTAATATAAGGGCAAATACCGAATTCCTGATCTTCCTCACCATAAATAATCGATGTATCGTTCGGAATATCCCGTACTAACTCAAGAATTTCTTCATTATTTAAAAAAGTTTCTGACGTACTCATTTAATATTCCTTAATTCGTTTTACGCTTTTTATTTGTTGTGACTGGCTTCGATTCTTTAGCTTCGCTAGGTGAAACATCTTCCGGATAGCGAAATAATGATAATTTAAACCCTTCACTTGCTGTAATCTTACTCGCATGTTTAAGATTAGCGCACTGTTTTTTCAAGTCATTATAATTATCAAACTGTGCTTTATCAATTCGATCATTCTGAAACTTGATCTCAACCAATGCAAAAATATTAGTCAACGTTAATGGTTCACCACGATATTCTGGAATAATAATATCCGTACCAATGATACCCCTACCTTTATAGGGCATTGGCCAAAATGGATTCAGTTCAGACCCGACTCTTTTAATACGTGTCTGGCTAGCTAACTGGGGAGCTAAATATTTTTTAGTTTTTAAATCGTAACCAAAACATACTTCTGCTTTTAAAGGGCTACGCCATTTTAAAAGCTCATCCATAAATTCAAACATAAAGTTTACGGCAAGTTGCTTTAATCTAACAATAATATATTCATCGACATTTGCTCCTGCTAACTCTTCGGCCGTCATCTTCAATAGCTTCGCTACAATATCAACTTTACTTTTAGGAATAACATCTTTTAATTTTTTACCCTTTTGTTTTCTCAGCTGAATCATTGGCAAATGATCTGCTTTTTCGCAAATTTGACTAATAATTGGCCTAAAAGGGATTTTTTGCTTTATCGCTGCAGTAATTAAATTACTTTTGACCTGTGGTCTTCCAGATGCAGACTTTGTCGTATTCGTCTGTTTATCCCCTGAAGTCAAAGTAGTTAATAGCACTTTCTCTCGCTGTCGATCAATCTTATCAGTAATTTCTTTATCAAGATTTTGCATGATTTTTTTAATTTCATCTTTTGCTTTTTTTATATTGTCTTGATAGTTTTTAACCTCACCATAAGCATTTGTCGCTGTACGATATAACTCATAAGCTGTTGCGGCATATCCCGCTAACTCAATTATTCCAATAATGACAGGAAGCATCGTTATTTTTCTCCCTTGGTAACTTTATTAACTGCTTGCTCTAGCTTTGCCTCCCAATTTTCGGTTATTCGCTCACTTTCTCGCATTACAGATTTATAACCAATAATTTTCTCACTGTACTCTGTGACTACTTGCTCTGTAAAACCCTGATTATCTGTAACTCCTTGCTTCATTAAATTATCGTTTGAATCTTCAATAAAATACTTATAGCCTTGAAAGTTTCTACCATCGGTTTTGAATAACTGATACTGCGCAGAATATGGCGATTGAGCAATTTCTAATTTATTCAATTGAGGTAAATCTAGTGAAACTTTCTGTCCACCCACAAACACATGCTGCCCCGCTTTAAATTCTGCTTTACCACCTGTTCTAAGAATGATCCCTTGCTCATTAATTTCAACCTGAGACGTTTCTGCGGTAATCAAAATCCGTTTTGGAGCAGATACATTAATTACATTCTCGGTAGAAATAATCTGAATATCCTTACGTGCAATTAAATCCGCCCCATCTCCCTGTGCCTGTAACTCGATCTTGCCCTTGCCCGCATACAGGCGGGCACCTTGCTGTGCTGCAAACAAACTAATCTTGTCACTGGCATGGGCAATCAGACTTTTTTGCGTGCTTATATTCAGGCTGTCTCCTGCATGCTGGCTCAGTTGGCCGTCTGCACTCAGGTGGATGTCTTGATTACTGCTCATGGCGATGCTGCTAGGTGCACTTAAGATCATCAGCGCTTGTTTAAACGCCGCTGCCTTGTTCTGGTCCTGTTCTTCGATTTGTTCCAAGAACTGTTTGATGTTGTCCAGTACTTCAAGCGGGTCAGTCTGCTGATTTTTGGCCACTTCACTTAAGGCTTTGGCATTGTTCAGGCTGCTTTCAAGCTGCTGGCTGGC